>NZ_JBJGYN010000005.1:0-134999 GCF_054050015.1 Geodermatophilus sp. SYSU D01176
TGCGTCTCGAGGACTGGCCGGTCATGCCCCGCTCGCACGTCGGGTTCTCGATCCAGCCGTTCGGCTTCTTCGACCGCAACCCGGTCCTCGACCTCCCCCGGTCGGCCGGCAACGGCCACTGCCACGCCGGCGGTGAGTCGTGACCGACACCGTCCGCAGGCCCGCCTCCGCCCCCGTGGCGACGGAGGCAGCGCCGGACCGCCTCAAGCCCAACGCGCTCGGGCTCGTCGACGTCGTCTTCATGGCGGTGGCGACCTCGGCGCCGATCACCGCCATGAGCGGCAACGTGCCCTTCTCGGTCGGTTACGGCGTCGGGACCGGGACGCCGTCGACGTACATCTACGCCACGGTGATCCTCACCGTCTTCGCCGTCGGCTACGTGGCGATGGCGCGGTACGTGACGTCGACGGGGGCCTTCTACGGCTTCATCTCCCACGGTCTGGGGCGGATCGTCGGACTGGGCTCCGGTTACATGGTGACGTTCGCCTACACCGTGTTCGAAGCCTCGCTGATCGGGATCTTCTCCTACTTCGGGCAGCAGGTCTTCGCCCAGCAGCTCGGGGTGGACGTGCCGTGGCCGGTGTTCGCCGCCCTGTGCATCGCGGTCAACGCCGTGCTGGCCTACTTCGACATCAGCCTCGCGGCCAAGGTGCTGTCGGTCTTCCTCGTCACCGAGATCGCCATCCTCGCGATCATGGCCGTCGGGGTGTTCGTCGAGGGCGGCGGTCCCGACGGCCTGATGGTCTCGACGCTGAACCCCGCGGGCGCCTTCTCGGCGAACGGCCTGGCGGTGGCGGCACCCGGCTTGGCGATGTTCATCGCCTTCTGGTCGTGGACCGGCTTCGAGTCCACCGCCATGTACGGCGAGGAGTCCCGCAACCCGAGGAAGATCGTCCCGATCGCCACGTTGATCGCGGTGACCGGGGTGGGTGCCTTCTACATCTTCGTCTCGTGGATGAGCGTGGCCGGCAACGGGGCCGAGGGCGCGATCGCACGTGCGCAGAGTGCGGACCCGCTGAGCATGTTCTTCCACCCGACCGAGGTGTTCGTCGGGCACTGGGCCGTGCTCGTCTTCCAGTGGCTGATGATCTCCGGCTCGTTCGCCTGCGCCCTGGCCTTCCACAACTGCGCCTCGCGGTACATGTACGCCCTGGGCCGGGAGGGTCTCCTCCCACGGCCCCTCGGGCGCACCCACCGGAAGCACGGGTCCCCGCACGTCGCGTCGTTCGTCCAGGCGGGGATCGCGACCTGCTGGGTGGCCGGGTTCTGGGTGTTCGACAAGGACCCCTACCTGGACGTCTTCGTGCTGCTGGCGGTGCTCGGGACCTTCTGCCTGCTCATCGTCCAGACCGTCACGATGGTCGCGGTGTTCGCCTACTTCCGGCGGCACCACCCGGGCGAGAGCGTCTGGCGGACGAAGGTGGCACCGGTCGTGGGTGGCGTGGGGATGCTCTCCGTCGTCGTCCTCATGGTGCAGAACCTGTCCACGGCGGCGGGCTCCGCGGCGGAGTCCCTCCTCTTCCGGCTGATCCCGTACATCGCAGCCGGGTTGTTCCTCGCCGGAGCCGGCTGCGCGCTGTACCTGCGCAGCCGCAACCCGGGCAAGTACGCGGTGATCGGGCGGGTGGTCCTGGCCTCGGACGGCCACGGCCCCACCGTCGACGAGGACGGCGAGGGCGACGGTGCCGGCGGCGTGCCGCTGGGCGGTCAGGCCGCTGCCCGGCGCGCTGGCGGAGCGCCGACCGCCTGATCGGCGAGCGCACCGGGCGGGTCCGCGGTCAGGGCCCGCCCGGTGCACCACCTGCGGTCGACGGAGAGACGAGGAGTCGAGATGGGCCTGTCCTGGTGGACCGCCGTCAGCCTCGTGGTCAGCCTCGGGCTGGCAGGGGGCTCGCTCGTCGGCCTCGCGAGGGGATCGGGGGCGCGGGTGCTCTGCGCCGGCCACGCGCTCATGGCCCTCGGGATGGCCGTGATGTGGTCACCGTGGGCTGCGGTCGTACCGCCGGCCGGAGGGGCCGCCGTCTTCGGTGCGTTGTGCCTGTGGAGCGGCGGACTCGTCGTCCGTCGACCAGGGGCGCGTGCCGGCGCTGCCGTGCAGCTGTGCCTGGGCAGCGCGGTCATGGCGGGCATGTACGGACTGGAGCAGCACGGCGGTCACACCCCGGTGCACCCGGACGCCGCGCCGCCGTCCGTCCTCCTGACGCTCGTCGCGCTCGCCTGCGCCGGGGGCTTCGTGCTCCACGTCGGGCGGTGCCTCGGTCGGTTGGCGATGCTGCCCGCCGGCTCCGTGTGGTCGCAGACCTCGGCCGCCGGGCAGCGGACGGATCTCGCCAGGCAGGCCGCCATGAGCGCACTGATGGTCCTCATGCTGGCCTCTCAGGCGGTCGGCCCCGCCCACGACCTCCCGCGACCGGTGGGCGGCGAGCACACCGCGGTCCAGCACACGGGGTGAGCCCCCGGTACCTCCCTCGCCCCCCGGTTCCGCGGGGTGACGGGTGTCAGGACGGGTCGTCGGCGCTGGTGAGGCCGGCCAGGCGCCGGACGACCGCCAGCCCGGCCGCGCCGCCCGGCCAGGACCGCTCCACAGCCGCGTCCCCGGCCGCCCGCACCACCGAGCGCAGGGCCAGCGCGACCACGACGACGTCGTCGGCGTAGCCGAGGACCGGGACGACGTCCGGCACCAGGTCCACCGGCGAGAGCAGGTAGCCCAGCAGGAGCCACAGCCGCACCCGTACACCCCGCGGCAGCGACCGGTCGGCGGCGAGCCGGCGCACCAGGCGCACCAGGTCGGGCAGCAGCCGCAGGGCCTCCCCGACGGTGAGGTCCGCCGGGCGCGCCCGCCACAGCAGCAGGAGCAGCACCGCCCACAGCAGGAGCAGTCCGGCTCCCACCGACAGCACCAGCTCCAGCCACCCCACGTGCTCCAGTCTGGTCGGTGGCTCCGCCTACCCTGGGCCCGGCAGTCGTTCGGCGAGGGGATCGGGTCTGGTGGGCACCTACGGAGAACAGGTCGACACGCAGTACGAGGACCTGCTGCGCCGCGTGCTCGAGCAGGGCACCCCCAAGCAGGACCGGACGGGCACCGGCACGGTGAGCCTGTTCGGCGAGCGGCTGCGCTTCGACCTCTCCGAGCGGTTCCCCCTGGTCACGACCAAGCGGGTGCACTTCCGGTCGGTCGCCTACGAGCTGCTGTGGTTCCTGCGCGGTGACGGCAACGTGCGCTGGCTGCAGGATCACGGGGTCAGCATCTGGGACGAGTGGGCCTCGCCGGAGGGCGAGCTCGGTCCGGTCTACGGCGTCCAGTGGCGGTCGTGGCCCACGCCCGGCGGCGAGCACGTCGACCAGATCGCCGGCGTCCTCGAGACGCTGCGCACCGACCCGGACTCGCGGCGCATGGTCGTCTCCGCCTGGAACGTGGCCGCGCTGCCTGAGATGGCGCTCGCGCCCTGCCACGCGCTGTTCCAGTTCCACGTCGCCGACGGGCGGCTGTCCTGCCAGCTCTACCAGCGCAGCGCCGACATGTTCCTCGGCGTGCCGTTCAACATCGCCAGCTACGCGCTGCTCACCCGCATGGTCGCCGACCAGGTGGGCTTGGCCCCCGGCGACTTCGTCTGGGTCGGCGGCGACTGCCACGTCTACAGCAACCACGTCGACCAGGTCCGCGAGCAGCTCTCCCGCGAGGTGCTGCCCTTCCCGGCCCTCGACCTGGCCCCGGCCCCGTCGCTGTTCGAATACACCTACGAGCACCTCACGCTGCGCGACTACCGGCACCACCCGGCCATCCGCGCCGCGGTGGCGGTCTGACCCGGGTGCCCGTCGGGCTGGTCTGGGCCCAGGCCCGCGGCGGGGTCATCGGCGCGGGCGGCCGGCTGCCCTGGCACCTGCCCGAGGACCTCCGCCTGTTCCGCGAGCTGACGACGGGCAGCACCGTGGTCATGGGCCGCCGCACGTGGGAGTCGCTGCCTGAGCGGTTCCGCCCGCTGCCCGGACGGCGCAACGTCGTCCTCACCTCCGACCGGTCGTGGGCCGCCGACGGCGCCGCACGGGCCGGGAGCGTCGAGGAGGTGCTGGCGGGGGAGGGGGACGGCGACCTGTGGGTGATCGGCGGCGGCCGGGTCTACGCCGCGTTCCTCCCGCACGCCGACCGGGTGGTCGTGACCGACGTCGACACCGACGTGGACGGCGACACGTGGGCCCCGCAGCTGGGCGGCAAGTGGGTGCGGATCTCGCGCGCCCCCGAGACCGGCTGGGCGACGTCGGTCACCGGGCTGCGCTACGCCGTCTCGGAACACCACCGTTCTGCGACCGACGCCGGCGTGCCGTCCGGGGCGGGTCGGTAGATTCGGGGCATGACCAGTGACCCCGCCCGGCCCTTCGGGCGTGTGCTCACGGCGATGGTGACCCCCCTCGCCGAGGACGGCTCGATCGACCTCGCGGGAGCCCAGGAACTGGCCGCCCACCTGGTCGACCGCCAGGCGCACGACGGCCTCGTCGTGCTCGGCACGACCGGCGAGGCGCCCACCCTCAGCGACGGTGAGCAGCACGCCGTCCTCGAGGCGGTGCTCGACGCGGTGGGCGACCGTGCCACCGTGGTCGCCGGCGTCGGCACCAACGACACCGCGCACACCATCGAGAACGCGCGCCGGGCCGAGCGGCTGGGCGCGCACGGCCTGCTGGTCGTGACGCCGTACTACAACAAGCCCCCGCAGGCCGGCCTGCTGCGGCACTTCACCGCCGTCGCCGACTCCACCGACCTGCCGGTGATGCTCTACGACATCCCGCCGCGCTCGGTCGTCCCCATCGAGGTCGACACGCTCGCCCGGCTGGCCGAGCACCCGCGCATCGTCGCGGTGAAGGACGCCAAGGGTGACCTCGGCGCGGTCATGCAGACCCTCGCCCGCACCGACCTCGCCTACTACAGCGGCGAGGACATGCTGAACCTGCCGCTGCTGGCGGTCGGCGCCGTGGGTGTCGTGAGCGTCGTCGGGCACCTCGCCGGCCCGCGGCTGGCCGAGCTGATCGCCGCCGTCGAGTCCGGCGACCTGGTGAAGGCCCGCTCGGTCAACGAGAGCCTGCTACCGCTCTACACGGGCGTCTTCCGCACCCAGGGCGTCATCCTGACCAAGGCGGCGCTGCGCGAGCTGGGCCTCCCGGGCGGACCGGTGCGCCCGCCGCTGGTCGACGCCACCCCCGAACAACTCGCGCAGCTGCGCGCCGACCTCGCCGACGGAGGCATCCACCTGTGAGCGCGACCCCGTGACCACCTCGACCACCCAGCCGCACCTGGACCTGCAGGCCCCGCCCGCGCTGCCCGAGGGCGGCCTGCGGGTCATGGCGCTCGGCGGTCTCGGGGAGATCGGCCGCAACATGGCCGTCCTCGAGTTCGACGGCAAGCTGCTGGTCATCGACTGCGGCGTGCTGTTCCCCGAGGCCGAGCAGCCCGGCGTCGACCTGATCCTCCCCGACTTCGGCATCATCGAGCACCGGCTCGACGACGTGGTCGCCGTCGTCCTCACCCACGGGCACGAGGACCACATCGGCGCCATCCCCTACCTGCTGCGGATGCGCGGCGACATCCCGCTGGTCGGTTCCCGGTTCACCCTCGCGCTGGTCAAGGCCAAGCTGCGCGAGCACCGGCTGGACCCGGTGCTGGTGGAGGTGGCCGCCGGCGACGACCACATCGCGGGCCCGTTCCACTGCGAGTTCATCTCGGTCAACCACTCGATCCCCGACGCGCTGGCCGTCGCCGTGCACACCCCGGCCGGGGTACTGGTGCACACCGGTGACTTCAAGATGGACCAGCTGCCGCTGGACGGCGTCCTCACCGACCTGGGCGCGTTCGCCCGGCTGGGGCTCGAGGGCATCGACCTGCTCCTGGCCGACTCCACCAACGCCGAGATCCCCGGCTTCGTCACCCCCGAGCGCTCGATCGGCCCGGTCCTGGAGGACGTGTTCCGGCGGGCCACCCAGCGGCTGATCGTGTCCAGCTTCGCCAGCCACGTGCACCGCATCCAGCAGGTGCTCGACGCCGCCGACATGCACGGCCGCAAGGTCGCCCTCGTCGGCCGCTCGATGGTCCGCAACATGGGGGTGGCCCGGGACCTCGGGCTGCTGCGCGTCGCACCCGGCCTCATGGTGAGCCTGGACGAGGCCACCAGCATGCCGCCGGAGCAGGTCGTCCTGGTCAGCACCGGGTCCCAGGGCGAGCCGCTGTCCGCGCTCGGGCGGATGGCCCGCGGCGAGCACCACCAGGTGACCATCGAGGCGGGCGACACCATCGTGCTGGCCTCCTCGCTGGTCCCGGGCAACGAGACCGCGGTCTACAAGGTCATCAACGGCCTGGCCCGGCTCGGCGCCACCGTCGTGCACAAGGAGACCGCGCGGGTGCACGTTTCCGGGCACGCGCCGGCCGGCGAGCTGCGCACGCTGCTCAACGTGGCCAAGCCGCGGCACCTGATGCCGGTGCACGGCGAGTGGCGGCACCTGCGGGCGCACGCGGCCCTGGCCGAGGAGACCGGCATGGCCGGCGACCGGGTGTTGCTCGCCGAGAACGGCGTCGTGGTCGACCTGGTCGACGGCAAGGCGACGATCGTCGGGTCGGTGCCGGTGGGCGACGTCTACGTCGACGGGCTCAACGTCGGCGACGTGGGGGAGGAGTCGCTGCAGGAGCGGCGGATCCTCGGCGACGAGGGGTTCGTCGCGCTGACCGTCGTCATCGAGCCCTCGACGCGCACCATCGTCCGGCCGGTGCACCTGTCCGCCCGGGGCTTCGCCGACGACCCCGCGGTGTTCAACCCGGCGCTGCAGCTGGTCGAGGAGGCCCTGCGGCGCACGCTGGGTGACGGCGAGACCGACCCGCACCGGCTGTCCCAGGTGATCCGCCGGACGATGGGCAAGTGGGTGTCGGACACCCACCGCCGCCGTCCCATGATCATCCCGACCGTCCTCGAGGTCTGACGAAGGTCCCGGCACCGCCGCTCGTCAGAGCTCCGAGCTCGCCACCACGGTGCCGTCGGCGGCCAGGACCCGGAACCCGGTGGCGTCCTCGCGCAGCACCGAGGCGTTGAGGTTGCAGCGCAGCTCCGCCGGGCCCACGCCCAGGAACTGGCCGGCGGGCACCGCGGTGCCGTCCTCGTCGGTGACCACGACCCGGTACACGGCACCGGCGGTGAAGCCCTCGCCGGTCAGCTTCACCTCCACCCCCCACGTGTGCGGGACGACGTCGGCCGTGGCCTCGATGCCGGGGCCGGCCTGTACCGCGACCGGCTCCAGCGGCAGCGGGTCGGGCACCGGCCGGGCCAGCCAGCCGACGCCGAAGCCGGCGGCGGCCACGCCCACGACGGCGGCCGCCGCCAGCGCCCGGCGGGACGACGCCCGGCGCCGCCGCAGCGGGGCCTCGGCCGCGATCCGGGCCAGCACGGCCTCACCCAGCCCGGCCGGCGGCGCCGGCTCCTCGTCGAGGCGGTCGGGGTCGGCGCGCCCCAGCCGGGCGGCCAGCGGCGCCAGCCCGGCGAGCTCCGCGCGGCAGGCGGCACACCCGTCCAGGTGCGCGCGGACGCCGGCCCGCTCCTCCGGCGTCCCGTGTCCGAGGGCGTACCAGCCCAGCTGCTCGCGCAGCTCCCGGTGCTCTCCCCGCTCGGTCACGGTTCCACCCCCATCTCCTCCATCGCCAACCGCAGTGCCTTGAGGCCGTAGAACACCCGGCTGCGCAGCGTCCCGACCGGGATCCCCAGCTCGGCGGCCACCTCCGCGTGCGGCCGACCGCGCAGGTGGGTCTGCACGATCGCCGTCCGGTGGTCCTCGCCGATCCGGCGCAGCGCCTCCTCCACCACCCACGCGTCCACGACGGCCTCGTCGATGCCCGCCACGGTGGGCACGTCGGTCCCCGTGCCGTCGGTCAGCGTCCGCTGCCACGGCCGGACGGCGAACCGGCGCGCCTCGTCGACGACGACGTTGCGGGCGATCGCGAACAACCAGGTGCGCAGGCTGGCCAGCCGCGGGTCGTAGGCGCCGGCGGACCGCCAGGCCCGCAGGAACACCTCCTGGACGACGTCCTGCGCGGCCCCGCCGTCCCCCAGCTGGCGCAGCGCGAAGCGGTACAGCTCGGCGCCGTGCGCGGCGTAGGCCGCCCGGACGTCGAGTTCGGGGCTGCCCAGCCGTCCGTGGTCCGGAGCCATCCGCCACCTCCCGTCAGCAGGTGTACGGCTGCCGACGCGTCCTGGTTCACCGGCCGGCGCGGTCGCCGTCGACCGGCCCGGCGCCTCGCTGTAGTCGAAACGTGCCGAACCGTTCCGCGCGGTCCCGGCACGCGGACACGCTGCGCCTTCCGTCGGGGCGGACCCGCGGCCATTACCGTCGACGCATGCCTGCTCGCACGACGACGACCCGACCCTCGGGCCGGTCGTCCGCGCGCGGCCGCTCGGGCTCCGGGTCGACCGCGTCCCGGAAGCGCCCGCCCGCCAAGCGACCCGCCGCCGGCGGCCGCAAGCCCGCCGCCCGCAAGCCCGCGTCGAAGGGGACCGGTCCCGGTCTGTGGGGCGTCGTCAGCGGCGGCTGGTCGCTGCTGGCGCGGGGCGCCGGCGGGCTGGCCCGCTCGGTGGCCCGCCCGGAGGAGGCCGAGCCGCTCGCCCCGGAGCACCGCCGCGACGGCGTCGGCCTGGCCGTGCTCGGGCTGGCCGTCGTCCTCGGCGCGGCCGCCTGGAGCAACGGCATCGGTCCGGTCGGCGCCGCGCTCGCCGGCGGTGTCCGGTGGGTGATCGGCTCGCTAGTCATGGTGCTGCCGGTCGTGCTCTTCCTGGCCGCGCTGCGGCTGCTGCGCCGCGGGCCCCGGCCCGAGGCGCGCGGCCGGCTGGCCATCGGCTGGCTGTGCACGGTGGTGTCGGTGCTGGGCATCGCCGAGGTCGTCGGCGAGGGCGCGGTCGTCGCCGAGGACCGGCCGGGCTCCGGCGGGCTGGTCGGCTGGGCGGCGGCGACCCCGCTGGTCGCGGGCGTCGGCGCCGTCGTGGCCGTCGTCCTGCTGGTGCTGCTGGCCTTCTTCGGCCTGCTGGTGCTGACCGCGACGCCGGTGCACCAGATCCCCGAGCGGCTGCGCGAGCTCGGTGACCGCCTGCTGGGCCAGGCCGACGACGAGGACGCCTACGACGACGAGGACTGGGAGGACGACGAGGAGCCGGTGCAGGCGCCGGCGCCGCGCTCCCGCCGCCGGTCGCTGTCGGACGACCTGATGGACACCGGCCCGGTGGAGACCGTGCCGGCGATCGACCACGCGGCCCTCGACGAGGCGCCGGAGGCCGTGCGCCGCGAGCCCCCGCCGCCGCCCCCGCCGGTCCCGACCCGCCGGCCGGAGGTGGTCGACCGGACCGCCCCGGCGGAGGAGCTCGAGCCGATCACCGAGCCCGAGCAGCTGCGCATCGAGCCGGTCGAGGGCCAGTACACGCTGCCCTCGGTCAGCGTGCTGCGTGCCGGGGACCCGCCCAAGAAGGGCTCGAAGGCCAACGAGGCGGCGATCGAGGCGATCACCGGGGTGCTCGAGCAGTTCAACATCGACGCCGCCGTCACGAGCTTCACCCGCGGCCCGACGGTCACCCGCTACGAGATCGAGCTGGGCCCGGCGGTCAAGGTCGAGAAGATCACCGCGCTGACCAAGAACATGGCCTACGCGGTGGCCAACGACAACATCCGCATCCTCGCGCCGATCCCGGGCAAGTCCGCCGTCGGCGTCGAGGTGCCCAACGTCGACCGCGAGATGGTCAGCCTCGGCGACGTGCTGCGCTCCCAGGTGGCCAAGCAGGACCCACACCCGATGCTGGTCGGGCTGGGCAAGGACATCGAGGGCGGGTTCGTCTGCGCCAACCTGGCCAAGATGCCGCACCTGCTGGTCGCCGGTGCCACCGGTGCGGGCAAGTCTAGCTGCGTCAACTCGCTGCTGACCTCGCTGCTGCTGCGGGCCGCCCCCGATCAGCTGCGGATGATCCTCATCGACCCGAAGATGGTCGAGCTCACGCCCTACGACGGCATCCCGCACCTGATCACGCCGATCATCACCGACCCGAAGAAGGCCGCCACCGCGCTGGCTTGGCTGGTCGAGGAGATGGAGCAGCGCTACCAGGACATGCGGGCCACCGGCGTCCGGCACATCGACGACTTCAACCGCAAGGTGGAGCGCGGCGAGATCGTGGCGCCCCCGGGCAGCGAGCGGGTGTACCGGCCCTATCCGTACATCCTCGCCATCGTCGACGAGCTCGCCGACCTCATGATGGTCGCTCCCCGCGACGTCGAGGAGTCGATCGTCCGGATCACCCAGAAGGCCCGTGCGGCCGGCATCCACCTGGTGCTGGCCACCCAGCGCCCCTCGGTCGACGTCGTCACCGGCCTGATCAAGGCCAACGTGCCGTCGCGGCTGGCGTTCTCCACCTCCAGCCTCACCGACAGCCGGGTCATCCTCGACCAGCCGGGCGCGGAGAAGCTGATCGGCATGGGCGACGCCCTGTTCCTGCCGATCGGCGCGGGCAAGCCGATGCGCGTGCAGGGCGCCTACGTCTCCGACGCCGAGATCGAGGCGGTCGTCGAGTTCACCAAGCGCCAGGCCGAGCCGGAGTACCGCGAGGAGGTCTTCAGCGCCGCCGCCGGCGAGCAGAAGGAGATCGACGAGGACATCGGCGGCGACCTCGAGCTGCTCATCCAGGCCGTGGAGCTCGTCGTCACCAGCCAGTTCGGCTCGACGTCGATGCTGCAGCGCAAGCTGCGGGTCGGCTTCGCCAAGGCCGGCCGGCTCATGGACCTCATGGAGAGCCGCGGGATCGTCGGCCCGTCCGAGGGGTCCAAGGCCCGTGACGTGCTGGTCAAGCCCGACGAGCTGGAGTCGGTGATGTTCACCCTGCGCGGCGGCGAGTAACCGCCGGTGGCCCCGCCGCAGGGGCCCGTCGCCGGCCCCGTCCCGAGCCTCACCCCGAGCGTGCGAGGGGTGAGGGGACGGGGTCTCTCACGGCGGGGGACAGCGGGGTCCTTCACCTACGATGGACCGGTGACACCTCCGAACGACCCTGCCCGCACCGTGGCGGTGGTGACCCTCGGGTGTGCCCGCAACGAGGTCGACTCGGAGGAGCTGGCCGGCCGGCTGGCCGCCGGCGGGTACCGGCTGGTCGAGGACGCCGACGGTGCCGACGCCGTCCTGGTGAACACCTGCGGCTTCATCGAGTCGGCCAAGAAGGACTCCGTCGACGCCATCCTGACCGCCACCGACTCCGGCGCCCGGGTGGTCGCGGTCGGCTGCATGGCCGAGCGGTACGGCTCCGAGCTGGCCGGGGCGTTGCCCGAGGCGACGGTGCTCGGCTTCGACGACTACGCGGCGATCGGCGACCGGCTCGACGACGTGCTGACCGGCCGCGCGCTCGTCCCGCACGACCCCCGCGACCGGCGCACCCTGCTGCCGATCAGCCCCGTGGACCGCACCGCCGCGGTGACTGCCGGCGACGCGCCGGCGATCCCGGGGCACGGCTGGCTGCAGCGGCGCCGGTTGGCGTCGGGCCCGTCGGCGGCGCTGAAACTCGCCTCCGGCTGCGACCGGCGCTGTGCCTTCTGCGCCATCCCGGCCTTCCGCGGCTCGTTCGTCTCCCGCCCGCCGGCGGAGGTGCTCGGCGAGGCGCAGTGGCTGGCGTCCCAGGGCGTCACCGAGCTGGTCCTGGTCAGCGAGAACTCCACGTCCTACGGCAAGGACCTCGGCGACCTGCGCTCGTTGGAGCGGCTGCTCGCGCAGCTGGCCGCGGTCGAGGGCATCGCCCGGGTGCGCGTCGCCTACCTGCAGCCGGCCGAACTGCGGCCGGGCTTGCTGGAGGTCATCGCCGCGACCGACGGCGTCGCCCCCTACTTCGACCTGTCCTTCCAGCACTCCTCGCCGACGCTGCTGCGCCGGATGCGCCGCTTCGGCGGCACCGACGACTTCCTGGCGCTCATCGAGCGGGCCCGCGCGCTGGCGCCGACGGCCGGCTTCCGCACCAACGTCATCCTGGGCTTCCCCGGGGAGACCGAGGACGACGTCGCCGAGCTGGAGCGCTTCCTCGTCGAGGGTCGCCTGGACGCCGTGGGGGTGTTCGGCTACTCCGACGAGGAGGGCACCGAGGCGATGGGGCTGCCCGGCAAGCTCGACCAGGCGGAGATCGAGGCCCGCGTCCGGCGGATCACCGACCTGGTGGAGGAGCTCACCGCCCAGCGCGCCGAGGACCGCGTCGGCGAGCGGGTCGAGGTGCTGCTCACCGAGGACCTCGCCGCCGACGAGGGTCCCGGCGTGTGGGCCGGGCACGCGGCCCACCAGGACCCCGAGGCCGACGGGACGACGACGGTCGCCGGCGTGCCCGACGGCGCTGTCCCGGGCATGCTGGTCGCAGCGGAGGTCGTCGACACCGAGGGGGTCGACCTGGTGGCCACGGCACTGGTGCCCGCGGTGCGCGCATGAGCGCTCCGGTGGACCCGGCCGCCACGCCGCCCCAGTCGGCGCGGGTGGTCAACCTGCCCAACGCGCTGACCCTGTTGCGGCTGGCCGTGGTGCCGGTGTTCGCCGCCCTGCTGCTGGCCGACGGCGGGATGGACGACGAACGCCGCTACTGGGCCACCCTCGTCTTCGCGCTGGCGATCATCACCGACCGCTACGACGGGATGATCGCCCGGCGCACCGGCCAGGTCACCGAGTTCGGCAAGCTCGCCGACCCCATCGCCGACAAGGCGCTGACCGGCACCGCCCTCATCGGCCTCTCGGTGCTGGCGCTGCTGCCCTGGTGGGTCACGCTGACGATCCTCGTCCGCGAGGTCGGCGTGACCCTGCTGCGCTTCTTCGTCCTCCGGCACGGCGTGATCGCGGCCAGCCGGGGCGGCAAGGCGAAGACCGTCGTCCAGTCGCTGGCGATCGGGCTGTACACCCTCCCGCTCGACGGCCTCTTCGGCACGGTCCGCTGGTGGGTGATGGCCGCCGCCGTGGCGCTCACCGTCGTCACCGGCCTCGACTACGTCCACCGCGCCCTCGCGCTGCGGCGCACCAGCATCCGGGCCATGCGTGCCGCGGCCGCCCGCCGCGCGGCCGGGCCGGCCGGCGGGTCGCGGACCGACGCCGCCGCCTGACGGAGGACCGCGTCCCGGGACGCGGCGGCCACGGAAGAGGGCCCCGGCCTCCGGCGTTACGCCCAGAGCGGACGCGCCCCCCACCGTCCGGTGGCTGTCGGTGCCGCCGCGTACCGTGAGCGCACGGCCCCCTCTCACCGGGGTGCCGCCGCTTCCGCACAGGCAGGACAGGAGACGGCGATGACGCTGCTGCGCACCCAGCTCGGGACCACCCTGCGCGGCCACCGGCTGCGCCAGCGTCGGACGCTGCGCGACGTCTCCGGTGCCGCCCGGGTGAGCCTGGGCTACCTCTCCGAGGTGGAGCGGGGGCAGAAGGAGGCGTCCTCCGAGCTGCTCGCCTCCATCTGCGACGCCCTGGAGCTGGAGCTCGCCGACCTGCTCGCCGAGGTCAGCCTGGGGCTGCGCGGCGACGACGTCCGCGTGCGCCCGCTGGTCCCCGCGGCCGATGCCGTCGACGTCCCCGCCGAGGAGCAGACCGCCGCGGCCGCCACCGAGGAGCGGCTGGTCCCCGAGCCCGCCCTCGCGCTGGTCGGCGCGCCGGCCCGGGCCACGGCCCGCCCGTCCGGCGCGGTGTCGCTGGCCGCCTGAGAGAGGCCCCGCCCTCCCCGTCCCTTCGCAGGCCCGGGGCGGGGTCGACCTCCGCATGCCCCGTGGGCGGGACCGGGCGCGCTGCCGCGCTCGGGTCGTGGCAGGCTGACGCGCGGAGTCCACAGCGGGTGACAGGTTGCTGCGCGCCACAACGGAGGTCGCCGTGCGGTACCTCTTCCGGCCACCGGCCACCGACGGTGCAGGCCTGCTGACCCTGCCCTTCCACCTGCCGCTCGAGCAGTGGGACCCCGAGCTGCTGCTCGTGGTCCCACAGCGCGGCATCTCGCGGCACGTCGTCCGCTTCACCGCGCAGGGCGGGCACGTCTACGCGCTCAAGGAGATCCCCGAACGGCTGGCCCGGCACGAGTACGCCCTGCTCGGCCAGTTCGAGGAGGAGGGGCTGCCGTCGGTCTCGGTCCTGGGCATCTGCGTCGACCGCCCCGACGGACAGGACGCCGTCCTGGTCACCCGCTACCTCGAGTACTCGATGTCCTACCGGTACCTGTTCTCCCGGCCCCACGGCGACCACTCCGAGGAGCAGCTGCTCGACACGATGGTGGTGCTGCTGGTCCGGCTGCACCTGGCCGGCGTCTTCTGGGGCGACTGCTCGCTGTCCAACACCCTGTTCCGGCTCGACGCCGGCGCCTTCACCGCCTACCTGGTGGACGCGGAGACCTCCGAGCGGCACCCGCAGCTGAGCCCCGGGCAACGGCGCTACGACGTCGACCTCGCGCGCGAACGGGTGGGCGCCGAGCTGCTCGACCTGCAGTTCGGCGGACTGCTGCCGTCCCACGTCGACCCCATCGAGGTCGCCGACAGCCTGCCGGTGCGCTACGAGGCGCTGTGGGAGGAGGTGACCCGCGAGGAGGTCTTCGCGCTGTCCGAGCAGCGCCAGCGGGTCGCCGAGCGCCTGCAGCGGCTCAACGACCTCGGCTTCGACGTGGGCGAGATCGACCTCGTCACCGACCCCGAGGGCGGCGCGCGGCTGCGCGTGGAGACCCGCGTCTCCGAGCCCGGGCAGAACCGCCGGGAGCTGTTCCGGCTGACCGGTCTGGAGGTGCAGGAGCGCCAGGCCCGACGGTTGCTCAACGACCTGCGCGCCTACCGGGCCACCCTGGAGCAGAAGCTCGGCACGCCGGTCCCGGAGACCGTCGCGGGGTACCGGTGGCTGGCCGAGGCGTACCAACCCGTGGTGGACGCCATCCCGCCGGACCTCGCCGGCCGGCTGGCGCCGGCCGAGGTCTTCCACGAGATCCTCGAGCACCGCTGGTTCCTGTCGGAGAAGGCCGGCCACGACGTCGGGACGACGAGGGCCGCGCGCTCCTACTTCGAGACCGTGCTGCCCCGCACACCCAAGGAAGTGACCACGCCCTCGGCCATCGTCGGGCACCGCGACTGACGCCGGGCGGGGCACCTCCACACGCCGGAGGAGGGGGTCACGACCTCGGTCACGGGCCGGTTTCGTTCGAGTTGACACCCATGGTGACCTGGGCCACGGTACGAAAACCGCGGTGATCTCAAGCTCACTGCTCCCCACGGAGGCGGATGACGGTGTCGAGGAACGGCAAGGGCAGTTCGTCCGGCGGAGCCGCGACGCGGGGGCGCAGACGCCAGCTGGGCGGAGCGGCGGCAGCCGCGGTCCTGGCCTCGACGCTCGCCGCCTGTGGCGGTGGGGAGACGAGTGGCGCCCCGGTGCTCAACTGGTACATCAACCCCGACTCCGGCGGCCAGGCCGAGATCGCGGCCCGATGCTCCGACGAGTCCGGCGGGGCGTACTCGATCGAGGTCTTCCCGCTCCCGCGCAACTCGCCCGGTCAGCGGGAGCAGCTCATCCGCCGGCTGGCCGCCGAGGATGCGTCGATCGACCTGATGAGTCTCGATGTGATCTTCGCGCCGGAGCTGGCCCAGGCCGGCTTCCTCGCCCCCGTCCCGGAGGACGTCGCCCAGCGGGTGTCCGAGGGCGTCGTGGCGAGCCTCGTGGACTCGGCGACCTGGGAGGACGAGCTCGTCGTCATCCCGTTCTGGGCGAACACCCAACTGCTCTGGTACCGGCAGTCGGTGGCCGAGGCAGCCGGGCTGGACATGACGCAGCCGGTCACCTGGGACCAGTTGGTCGAGGCGGCGCGGAGCCAGGACAAGATCCTCAGCGCCCAGGGGATCCGTTCCGAGTCCCTCATGGTCTGGCTCAACGCCCTCATCGAGTCCGCGGGGGGCAGCGTCATCGAGGAGAACTCCGACGACCCCGGGGAGATCGTGTTCGGGCTCGACTCGCCTGAAGGTGAGCGGGCTGCCGAGGTCCTGAACGCGGTCGCCACCTCCGGCGTGGTGGGCGCTGGCTTCTCGACCGCGAACGAGGACACCAACGCGACGCAATTCGAGAGCGAGGACGCCGGCTTCATGGTCAACTGGCCGTTCGTCTACGCGCGGGCACTCTCGGCCGTGGAGGCCGGGACGTTGGACGCCTCGGTACCGGAGGACTACGGCTGGGCGCTCTATCCGCGGGTGGAGCAGGATCAGCCCAGTGCTCCGCCTCTCGGTGGGATCAATCTCGGAGTATCGGCGTTCAGCCCGAACGCCGACCTGGCTTACGAGGCGACCGAGTGCATCACCAGCGACGAGAACCAGGCGTACTACATGATCACCAACGGCAACCCCGCCTCGTCGGTCGCGGTGTACGACGATCCCGAGGTGCAGGAGGCCTACCCGATGGCCGACACCATCCGGGAGTCGCTGGAGGCAGCGGCCCCCCGTCCACTGACGCCCTACTACAGCGAGGTCCTGGGAGCCGTCCTCCGGACGTACCACCCGACGGACGCCGTCGGACCGGACACCGGTGCGCAGGCCCAGGCCCTGATCAGCGCCGTCCTGTCGGGAGATGAGCTGCTATGAGCACCACCACGCTGCCACCCACTGAGAAGACCCAACCGGTCGCGGCTCCACGCGGGTCGATCAGCGACCGCTCGCGCGCCGAACGCCGACTCGGCTGGCTGCTGGCCGGCCCGGCGTTCGTGGTCATGCTGCTGGTCACCGCCTACCCCATCCTGCAGGCGGTCTGGTACTCGCTGTTCAGCTACCGGCTGACCGACCCGGAGAACCGGTCGTTCCGGGGACTGGGCAACTACGCGGTGATCCTGTCCGACGGCCTCTGGTGGCAGGCGCTGCTCGTCACGCTGTTCATCACGGTGGTGACCGTCGTCGTCGAGCTGGTCCTGGGCTTCGCGCTGGCGCTGGTGATGGCCAAGGCCCTCAGTTCCATCCGCCCCGTCGTCCGGGCGGCGATCCTCATCCCGTACGCGGTCATCACCGTCGTCTCCGCCTTCGCGTGGGCGTTCGCGTTCCGGATCGAGACCGGCTTCGTGAACAGCTGGTTCGCCTGGCTCCCCGGGGTCGCGGCGGACACCGACTGGTTCGGCGGCCAGTGGACCTCGCTCCTCGTGATCTGCCTGGCCGAGATCTGGAAGACCACGCCGTTCATCTCGCTGCTGATCCTCGCCGGCCTCGCGCAGGTCCCCGAGGTGCTGCAGGAGGCGGCCAAGGTCGACGGCGCCAGCTGGTGGCAGCGGATGTGGCGGGTGACCATCCCGAACATGAAGGCGGCGATCATGGTCGCCCTGCTGTTCCGCACGCTCGACGCGTTCCGCATCTTCGACTCGATCTTCATCATGACGGCCGGCGCCAACGGCACGGAGTCGGTCTCGTTCCTGGCCTACCGGCAGACGATCGCGCGGGTGGAGATCGGCCTCGGCTCCGCGGTCTCCGTGCTGCTGTTCCTCTCCGTCGTGCTGATCGCGTTCAGTTTCATCAAGGGCTTCCGGATCAACCTGGCGCAGGCGAGGGGTGAGGGCTGATGTCCCAGCGGGAGAAGACCTGGTGGATCGTCGGGGGGATCCTGATCGTCCTCTACGCGCTGTTCCCGATCGCGTGGATCGTGTCGCTGTCCCTCAAGGCGTCGGCGGACATCGCCAACCAGTCGTTCCTACCGACGTCGGCGACCTGGGAGAACTACTCGACGATCCTCACCGGTGCAGCGAGTGACCTCTTCCTCCCGGCGCTGCGGAACTCGTTCGGCATCTGCCTGATCGCGACGTTCATCTCCTGCGTGCTGTCGATGTTCGCCGCGTACGCCATCGCCCGGCTGGACTTCCCCGGGAAGCGGCTGATCCTGTCGACGGCGCTCGGCGTGGCGATCTTCCCGGTGATATCGATCGTGACGCCGCTGTTCAACCTCTGGCGGCAGATCGGCCTCTACGACACCTGGCCCGGGCTGATCATCCCGTACCTGTCGCTGACCCTGCCCATCTCGATCTGGACCATGTCGGCGTTCTTCCGGGAGATCCCCTGGGAGATGGAGCAGGCGGCACAGGTCGACGGTGCGACCACCTGGCAGGCCTTCCGCAAGGTCATCGTCCCGCTGGCCGCACCCGGTGTGTTCACCACGGCGATCATCGCGTTCTTCATCGCCTGGAACGACTTCGCGTACGGCATCTCCCTGACCTCGACGAGCGCCTCCCGGCCGGTGCCTGCCGCGCTCGGCCTGTTCTCGGGGGCGTCGCAGTTCGAGGACCCGACCGGTGCGATCGCGGCGGCCGCCGTGATCGTCACCATCCCGGTCGTCGTCCTGGTCCTGCTCTTCCAGCGGCGCATCGTCGCCGGTCTCACCAACGGCGCGGTCAAGGGCTGACCCCGACCCATCCACCCATCGAGGGGACGAGATCTCATGGCATCGATCGAGATGCGCAACATCGTCAAGCAGTACGGCGACGGCTTCCCGGCCGTGAACGACGTCAGCCTGGACATCGCCGACGGGGAGTTCATGATCCTCGTGGGCCCGTCCGGCTGCGGGAAGTCGACGCTGCTGAGGATGATCGTCGGGCTCGAGGACATCACCAGCGGCGACATGATCATCGGCGGCAAGCGGGTCAACGACCTCGCCCCCCGCGACCGCAACCTGTCCATGGTGTTCCAGAACTACGCGCTGTACCCGCACATGACGGTGTACGAGAACATCGCCTTCCCGCTCCGGCTGTCCAAGACGCCCGACGAGGAGGTGCGCCGCCGGGTCACCGAGGCCGCCGAGGTGCTCGAGCTGAGGGAACACCTGGAGCGCAAGCCGGCGAACCTCTCCGGTGGCCAGCGGCAGCGGGTGGCGATGGGCCGCGCCATCGTGCGCCAGGCGGAGGCGTTCCTCTTCGACGAGCCGCTGTCGAACCTCGACGCCAAGCTGCGCGGCCAGATGCGCACCGAGATCTCCCGGCTGCAGCGCCGGCTGGGCATCACCACGGTCTACGTCACCCACGACCAGACCGAGGCGATGACCCTCGGCGACCGGGTCTGCGTGCTGCGCAAGGGCAGGATCCAGCAGGTGGCGTCGCCGCGCGAGCTCTACGAGCAGCCGGTCAACCTGTTCGTCGCCGGCTTCATCGGCTCCCCGCCGATGAACTTCCTGCCCGCCACCCTCGAGGGCGACCGGCTGCGGACGCCGTTCGGGGAGATCGCGCTCGACGAGCGGCGCGCCGCGGCCGTCCGGGGCCGCGACCTGCTCCTGGTCGGCATCCGGCCGGAGTACTTCGAGGACGCCTCACTGGTCGACGAGGCGAAGCGCCCGCTCGGCTCGCTGTTCCGGGCGCGGGTCGACGTCACCGAGTGGCTGGGCGACTCGCAGTACGCCTACATCCCCTACGAAGCGCCGGAGGCGATCCGCAACCAGTTGCGCGACCTGTCGCGGGAGCTGGACGCCGAGGAGCTGCGCACCCAGGCGATCGTCTCCATCGACGCCACCAGCCGGATCCGGGAGGGGCGCGAGGCCGAGTTCTGGCTGGACGCCCGGAAGGTGCACGTCTTCGACCCGCAGACCGGTGAGAACCTCACCCGGGACGCGGAGGCCGGCGCGCGGCTGACCCAGATGGCCACCGAGGACCGGGTCGAGCAGGTGCAGGAGGCGCAGACCCAGGGGACGACGGTCGGGGGCGGCGCCAGCCGCGCCGGAGCCGCCTAGCCCATCGGCACACGGCGCCGGCGGCCGGAGCGGCCGCCGGCGCCGCTGCACGTACGGAGCGAGCCGGGCACGTCAGGAGCGCCATGCACCCCCCTGACCGGGAGCGGAGCCGTCCGTGGTGGCGGACGGCGGTCGTCTACGAGGTCTACCTGCGCAGCTTCGCCGACTCCGACGCGGACGGCGTCGGTGACGTGAACGGGCTGCGCAGCCGGCTGCCGTACCTCGTCGACCTCGGCGTCGACGCCCTGTGGGTGACGCCCTGGTACCCCTCGCCGATGGCCGACGGTGGCTACGACGTCAGCGACCACCGCGACATCGACCCGCGCCTGGGCACTCTCGCCGACGTCGACGCGTTGCTCGCCGAGGCCCACGACGCGGGCCTGCGACTGATCGTCGACCTCGTCGCCAACCACACCTCCGCCGAGCACCCGTGGTTCCGCGCCGCCGTGGCGGGCGGCCGGGACGCGCCCGAGCGGGCGCGGTACTTCTTCCGGGACGGCCGGGACGGTGGGGACCGGCCGCCCAACGACTGGATCAGCGCCTTCGGTGGTCCGGCCTGGAGCCGCGTCCGCGAGCCGGACGGGCAGCCGGGGCAGTGGTACCTGCACCTGTTCGCTCCCGAGCAGCCGGACCTGGACTGGGACGACCCGGTCGTGCAGGAGGAGTTCGACGGCATCGTGCGGTTCTGGCTCGACCGCGGCGTCGACGGGATCCGGGTGGACGCCGCACCAGCCCTGGCCAAGGTCCCCGGGCTGCCGGACGCCGGCCACGCACCCGGGGCGCTGTTCGAGTCGGCCCGGTGGGTGGACAACCCGCACTGGGACCGCGACGAGGTGCACGAGGTCTTCCGGCGCTGGCGGGCGATCAGCGACGGCTACGACGGGGACCGGTTGTTCGTCTCCGAGGCGGTGGTCGCGGGTCCCGAGCGGCTGGCGCGCTACGTCCGGCCCGACGAGCTGCACACGAGCTTCAACTTCGACTACCTCCGGGCCTCCTGGGACGCCGCGAGCCTCCGGGCGGCGATCGACGGGACGCTCGCCGCGCTGGCACCGGTCGGCGCGCCGGCCACCTGGGTGCTCTCCAGCCACGACGAGACCCGGCACGTCACCCGCTTCGGCCGGGCGGCCAGCGGCGCGGCGACCATGGGTTTCGACGCGTCGGGCCCGGCCGACCTCGTGCTCGGGCTCCGGCGGGCGCGGGCCGCCGCGCTGCTCACACTCGCGCTGCCCGGCGGCGCCTACCTGTACCAGGGCGAGGAGCTCGGCCTGCCCGAGGTCGAGGACCTGCCCGAGGACGTGCTGCAGGACCCGACCTGGGAGCGTTCGGGGCACACCGCCCGCGGCCGGGACGGCTGCCGGGTGCCGCTGCCGTGGTCGGGGGACCGGCCGCCGTTCGGCTTCACCGCGGACGGGGTCCGCCCGTGGCTGCCCCAGCCCGAGGCGTGGCGGGCGCTGACGATGGCCGCGCAGCGGGAGGACCCGGCATCCACCCTGTCGCTGTACCGCGCCGCGCTGGGCCTGCGCCGCCGCCTGCCGGGCCTCGCCGACGACGAGCCGCTGACCTGGTGCGACCTGGGGGACGGCGTGCTCGCCTTCGACCGCGGCAGCCGGTTCCGCTGCGTGGTCAACCTCTCGGGGCGGCCGGTGTCGCTGACCGGTCAGGGCGAGCCGATGCTCACCAGCGAGGCGATCGGCGGGGAGCTGCCGCCGGACACGGCCGCCTGGCTGCGGACGGGCTAGCGGGCGAGCGAGCGGGTCAGGACCAGGCGGTCCTCGCCCGGCCCGGCGCGGTCCGGGGCCAGGTGCGCGCCGGCGCCCAGCGCGGTGTGGAGGGCGACGGCGGCGGTGTCCTCCGGCCGGACGACCGCCTGGACCACCCGGGCACCGGTGGCGCGCGCCAGGTCGTCGAACCACGCCACCAGCCGGCGGCCCAGCCCGGTGCGACGCCGGTCGTCGCGCACGGCCAGCAGGTGCACGAGGGCCAACCGGTCCGCGGTGACCGCTCCGAGGAGGTAGCCGACGTCCTCCCCGCCGGCGCTGCGGGCCAGCGCGCCGAAGCCGCCGAACTGGTCGAACCAGACCGGGTCGTGCATCGGCCGGGTGTCGACGTCCCAGAACCGGTCGTGCGCGGCGAGCAGGCGGGCGCGGACGACGGTGGCCGACAGCTCGGCGAACCCGACCAGCGTCACGTCGTCGGGGGTGCTCACCGGCGGGCCGCCGCCAGCTCGTCGCGGGTCGGCGGGTCGGCGCCCTCGCGGGTGCAGTTCAGCGCCGCGACCAGGGCGGCGTCGTCGACGATGGGCAGCAGCTGCTCGTCGGGCAGCTCCTCCAGGGCGGCGCGGGTGGTGATCCCGGCGTCGAGAAGCCCGGCGAACAGCCCCGCGGCCAGCGAGTCGCCGGCGCCCACGGTGTCGGCCACGGTCACCCGCGGGGGTTCGCGGCGCAGCAGCTCACGTCCGGGCCGCGCGATGCGCAGCGGCGCCCCGCCGTCGGTGAGCAGCACCAGCGCCGCGCCGCGGTCGGCCCAGCGCAGCGCCGTCCCGTCGAGGTCGGCGGCGCTGCCGGGCTCGAGCCAGGCGAGGTCCTCGGCGCTGACCTTGACGATGTCGGCGCGCGACAGCAGCCGGTCGAGCCGGGCGCGCACCGCCGCCGAGGAGTTGCCCAGCGCCGCCCCGACCGGGCCGTCGGCCAGCATCGGGCGGACGTTGGGGTCGACGCTGACCAGCGCCCGGCCGTCGCTGGCCACCTGCTCCACCAGCCGGGCGATCGCCTCGCAGCCGGGTGGGGTCCAGCTGGAGATCGAGCCCACGTGCAGGATCGCCGTCCCGGGAGGGAGGACGGCAGCGAGCTCCTCGTCGGTCCACTGCCAGTCGGCGGCGCCCTGCACGTGGAAGCCGTAGTCCGGCGAGCCGTCGGGGCCCAGACCCACCACGGCGAGACTGACCGGCTCGGTGGCCGGCACCAGCCCGGCGAGGTCGACCCCGGCCAGCTCCACGTGCCGCCGCAGCCCCGTGGCCAGCGGCCCGGTGCCCACCCGGGCCAGCAGCCGCACCGGGACGCCGAGGCGGCCGGCGGCCACCGCGACGTTGAGGGCGTTGCCGCCGGGGCGGGCGACGTAGTGCGGTGCCGTGCCGTGCGGTCCGGCGCCGGCCGCGGCGTCGGGGAGCAGGTCGACGACGAGTTCACCGAGGACGCTCAGCACCGAGCGGTCACTGGTCACGCCCGCGACCCTAGCGATCCGGACCGCCCCGTACCGCGCCGCTGGCCCACCCGCGGTCGCACCTGGGACGATGACGGGGACGACGATCACTGCGGTGCGCCGGACGGGTAGTCCCCTGGCGGACGACCGCTACCTGCGCAGGAGGACCGATGCCGAACCCGTTCGTGAAGCTGTGGAGGTACCTCACGGCCTCCGCCAACGCCAAGATCGACGAGAAGGCCGACCCGAAGATCCAGATCCAGCAGGCGATCGAGGCCGAGCAGCAGCGGCACCAGGCGCTGGCCAACCAGGCGGCCGCCGTGCTGGGCAACCAGCGGCAGCTGGAGATGCGGCTCAACCGGCAGCTCGGCGAGGTGGAGAAGCTGCAGGCCTCGGCGCGGCAGGCGTTGGTCCTGGCCGACCAGTCGCGCGCCGGCGGGGACGCAGCCAAGGCGGGGGAGTACGAGAACGCCGCGCAGGCCTTCGCCACCCAGCTGGTCGCTGCCGAGCAGGCGATGGAGGACCTCAAGCGCAGCCACGACGAGGCGCTGCAGGCCGCCGAGCAGGCGCGCGGCGCGGTCGAGCAGAGCCGGATGCGGCTGCAGACGACGCTGGCCGAGCGCACCAAGCTGATGAGCCAGCTCGAGCAGGCCAAGATGCAGGAGCACGTGGCGGCCTCGCTCAAGCAGGTCAACGAGCTCTCCGCGCCGGGCAACACCCCGAGCCTCTCCGAGGTGCGGGACAAGATCGAGGCCCGCTACGCCAACGCCCTGGGCCAGGCGGAGCTGGCGCAGACGTCGGTCGAGGGCCGGATGCTCGAGGTGCAGAAGGCGACCCTCGACGTCGCCGGCGCCTCCCGGCTGGACCAGATCCGCGCCTCGATGGGGAAGCCGGCGGTCACCGGGGGCCAGAACGCGACCGCGGCGCTGGAGGAGGGGACGCCGTCGGTGCCGACGTCGGCCGCGCAGCCGGCGGCCCAGCCTGCCGACCGCCCCGACCAGCAGTAGGAGCAGGACTCCCCGCTCTGTCCCCCTCGCCACCGGCAGGCTCGTGGCGACTTCTGGACGAGGCCGGCCGTGGCGGGGAGGGGGCCGCCGTCAGTCAGTGCGCGCCGGGCAGCGGCGGGGGGTGGTCGGGCTCGCCGGTCCGTGCCGCCGGGTCGACGGGGGCGTCGGTGGCCTGGCAGGTCGGGCACCAGTAGGTGATCCGCTCCTGAAGGTCCGGACCCTGGTCACCGCGCAGGATCGGCGTGCCGCAGCGGTAACAGGGACGGTCCTTGCGGCCGTAGACCCAGTGGTCCCGGCCGCGGCGCAGGTCGCCGGTGGTGCTCTGCTCCGGACGGTCGCGGTTGGCCAGCATCAGCGAGCGGGTCCGCTCGACCAGCCCCGGCAGGTCCTCGACGTCGGCGACCCGCATCCACGGGTGCACGCCGCAGACGAACAGGCCCTCGACCTTGTAGAGGTTGCCGGGGCCGCACAGGTTGCGCTGGTCGAGGATGGCCACGCCGATCTGCTCGTCGGGCTGCGCCTGCAGTCGGCGCAGCGCCTCGTCGAGGTCCCAGTCGGGGCCGAGGACGTCGGGGCCGAGGTGGCCGACGACCTGGTCCTCGTGCTCGGTGCGCACCATGGCGACGTCGTGCAGCCGGTATCCCACGCACTCCCACTCGTCGGTGGCGAGGACGGCGCGGATGGCGAAGGCCGGTCCGCCGCGCCACCGCGCCCCCTTCCGGTAGATGTGCCAGCTGCCGTCCATGCGGTAGTGGGTGCGCAGCGTCCAGCCGTCGGTGAAGCGGGTGAGCATGTGCTTGCCGCGCGGGACGACCTCGGACACGGTGCGGCCGGCGAGGTCGGTGGCCGCCAGCTGCGGCACGCGCAGCTCGCCGCGGCGCAGGGTGGCGCCGGCGAGGGCGGTGTGCATCCGCTTCGCGGCCAGCCAGACGGTGTCTCCCTCGGGCACGCGCTCCAGTGTCCCGCCTCGCCGGCCCCATCGCCGCGTCCGCCCTGCTCCGACGCGGTGCAGGTCACCCTCCGCCGCGGGAAGGCGGAGGTCCGGCTCGGTGCTGAGCCTGCCGTGCAGCGACGCGACGCAGCTCCGAACGCCCCGGTCACCGCACCCGAGGCGGTGGTCGCCGCCGCCGAGCCGGTGACGGTCACCGTCGCCCGCGACGTGCGCGCCGACCAGCGGGAGGCCTTCGAGGGATGGGCCGCCGAGGTGCTGGAGCTGGCCGCCCGGTTCCCGGGCAACCTGGGCACCAGCCTGCTGCGTCCCGGCCCGGGCTCGACGCGCTACCACCTGGTCTACCGGTTCGCCGACGGCGAGTCGCTGGCCCGCTGGGAGCGCTCGACCGAGCGGCAGGCCGCGCTGCAGCGCGTCGAGCACCTGACCGACCGGGTCGACTACGCACACGTGGCCGGCCTGGACAGCTTCTTCACGGCCCTGACCCCGTCGCGGCCGGGGCCCCGCTGGCGGCTGACGGTCCTCACCGTGGTCGCCGTCTTCGCCATCACGCTGGGCTTCCAGCTGCTGGTCGCCCCGTACGTGTCGGGGTGGCCGGTGCCGGCGCGGCTGCTGCTGTCGGCCGTCGTCGTGGTGGTGCTGCTCGGCTACGTCGTCATGCCGGCGCTGTCCCGCCTGTTCCGCCGCTGGCTGCACCCCTCCCGCGGCTGAGCACGGACCTCCCTGCCTCCGCCCCTCGTCGGAGGACCCCCGTCCTGCGCACCCTCGCATGCTCGTGGCGGGTGCCGGGAAGGTGCCGGCGCCGCTCTCAGGCGCGCACGCGCAGACCCCGGGGGGTGGCGGCGAAGCCGGCCGCCTGGAGGGCGGCCGACAGCGGGGTCGACTCGTGCACCGACGCGCCGTCGGCCTTCTGCACCACCATCCGGCCCAGCGCGCCGGCCGCGACCGCCCCGGACAGCGCCGTCGCGGCCTCCTTGAGCGCGGTCTCGTCCTCGGTCCAGGACAGCAGCGTCTTGCCGCCACGCTCGACGTAGAGCACCAGCTCGCCGTCGACCAGCACGACCAGCGCGCCGGCCTTCCGCCCGGCCCGGTGCCCCGCGCCGCGCCGTCCGCCTCCGGTGCCCTCACCCACGTCGACGGCGCCGGCCGCACCGCCGTCGTCCTCGCCGGTCGTGTTCCCGGGGCGCTCGGGCCACGGCAGGGCCGCGCCGTAGACGTTGGCCGGGTCGGTCGCCGCGAGCACCACCGCACCGCCGGGCACCCGGTCCGGCGAGGCGAAGCTGCGCAGCCGGTCGACCGACCCCGGGGTGCCGAACTGCGCGGCGCCGAGGGTCTCCACGAAGTAGCCGCGCCGGGCCCGGCCGTTCTCCTCGAACGCCCGCAGCACCGGGTAGACTGCGGAGAAGCCGCCGGCCACCTGCTCGGCCACCACCGCGCCGCGGGTGAGGACGCCGTGCCGTTCGAGCAACGCCTCGGCGCGGGCCGTTGTCCGCTTGGTGGCGTTGGCCTCGCGGTCGGGCAGCCGGGACCACCGGCCGGCCATCGTGGGCGGTCCGCTGCGGGTCGGCATGGCCGGCCGGCCGAGCCGGGTGCGGCCGTAGCGGCTGCGGTCCAGCCGGGCCCGGGGCGGGGCGGGCTGGCGCTTGTGCGTGCCGCCGCCGGAGAGGCTGGTGCGCAGCGGCGCCAGGGTGTCGTTGGTGAGCGCGCCGGACCAGACGAGGTCCCACACGAGGTCGGCGAAGGCGGCGTCGTCGGTGGAGCCGGCCAGGTCCGACAGCCCGCGGAAGAACAGCGCCTGCCCGCCGGCCAGGTGCTCGAGCACCGCGGGACCCGCCTCGGGCAGCTCCAGCGGCTCCGGCAGCAGCAGCGGTGCGAGGTCGGCCGGCACGAGGCTGACCCAGCCGTCGCCGCCGGGCAGCCCCCCGGCGCCGGCCCACAGCACCTCGCCGGCGCTGGTCAGCTCGTCGAGCATCGCGGGCGAGTAGTCGCGGACCCGGGCCGGCAACACCAGCGACTCCAGCGCGCTCGCCGGGACCAGCGCCCCGGCGAGCTGCTCGACCACCGCGAGGACGCCGTCCGGACCACGCATCCGGCTGCCCACCGACTGCCAGGACGGCGTGAACCGGGCCAGGGTGTCGACCGGCACCGGCTCGACCTCCTGGCGCAGGCGGGCCAGGCTGCGCCGGCGGACCGACCGGAGCACGTCGGCGTCGCACCACTCCTGGCCGGTACCGCCGGGGCGGAACTCCCCGGTGACCAACCGGCCGGTGCCAACCAGCCGCTGCACCGTGGCCACCACCACCGCGACGCCCAGCCCCAGCCGCTGTGCCACCTCACCGGGCTGGAAGGGGCCGTGCGTCCGGGCGTAGCGGCCGACGAGGTCGCCGAGCGGGTCGGGCACCGGCTCGGTGAAGACCTCGGGCACCCCCACCGGCAGGGCGGTGCCGAGGGCGTCGCGCAACCGGCCGGCGTCCTCGATCGCCACGTACCGCTCCTCGCCGGCGATGCGCACCACCAGCGCGCGGCGGGCGGCCACCAGCTCGTCCAGCCACTCCTGGCTCAGGCCGCGCGCGGCGGCTTCGGCCGGGGTGAGGTCACCGACGATCCGCAGCAGGTCCGCCGCGCCGTCGGGATCGCGCGGGTGCCGTTCGGCGGGCAGTCGCTGCAGCTCGGTCTCGACCTCGGTGAGCGCCTCGGCGTCGAGCAGCTCCCGCAGCTCCGAGCGGCCGAGCAGCTCGGCGAGCAGTCCGGTGTCGAGCGCGAGCGCGTGCGCCCGCCGCTCGGCCAGCGGGGCGTCGCCCTCGTAGAGGAACTGCCCGACGTAGCCGAACAGCAGCGACTGGGCGAACGGGGAGGCCGCCTGGGTCTGCACGTCGACCACCCGCACCCGGCGGGAGCGGACGTCGCGCATCAGCTCCACCAGGCCGGGCACGTCGTAGACGTCCTGCAGCACCTCGCGGGCGGCCTCGAGGGTGATGGGGAAGCTGGAGAACTCGCTGGCCACCGAGAGCAGCTGGGCGGCGCGCTGCCGCTGCTGCCACAGCGGCGTGCGTCGGCGCGGGTCGCGGCGGGGGAGCAGCAGCGCCCGCGCCGCGCACTCGCGGAACCGGCTCGCGAACAGCGCCGAGCTGCCCACCTCGGCGGTCACCTCGCGCTCGACGTCATCGGGGTCGAGGACGGCGAGGTCGGCCTCCGGCGGCTCCCCGGTGGTGTCGGGCAGGCGCAGCACGATGCCGTCGTCGGAGTGCATCGAGGCGACGTCCACGCCGTAGCGCTCCCGCAGCCGGGCGGCGAGCACCAGCGCCCACGGGGCGTTGACCTGGGCGCCGAAGGGGGAGTGGACGACCAGCCGCCAGTCGCCGAGCTCGTCGCGGAAGCGCTCCACCAGCAGCGTCCGGTCGTCGGGCAGGTGCCCCGTGACCTGCTTCTGCTCGGCGAGGTAGGCCAGCAGGTTGGCCGCGCCCCAGTCATCGAGCCCGGCGGCACGGGCGCGGTCGAGCCCGGCCTCGGGCGTCGCGTTGCCGACCTCGCGGAGGAAGGCGCCGAGCGCGCGGCCCAGTTCCAGCGGGCGGCCGGGCGCGTCGCCGTGCCAGAACGGCATCTTCCCGGGCTGCCCGGGCGCCGGGCTGACCAGCACGCGGTCGTGGGTGATCTCCTCGATGCGCCAGGACGACGAGCCGAGGAGGAAGACGTCGCCGACCCGCGACTCGTAGACCATCTCCTCGTCCAGCTCACCCACGCGGCGGCCGCCGCGGCTGTCCTCGCCGCCGACGAGGAAGACGCCGAACAGGCCCCGGTCGGGGATGGTGCCGCCGCTGGTGACGGCCAGCCGCTGGGCGCCACCGCGGGCGGTGAGCGTGTCGGTGACCCGGTCCCACGTCAGCCGCGGCCGCAGCTCGGCGAAGGCGTCGGACGGGTAGCGGCCGGCCAGCATGTCGAGCACCGCGTGCAGCGCGGAGTCCGGGAGCGAGGCGAACGGCGCGGACCGGCGGACCAGCGCGGCGACCTCGTCGACCGTCCGCGGCCGCTCGGAGACGATGGCGACCACCTGCTGGGCCAGCACGTCCAGCGGGTTGCGCAGGTAGCGGATGGACTCGATCGCCCCGGCCTTCATCCGCTCGGCGACCAGCGCACACTGCACCAGGTCGCCGCGGTACTTCGGGAACAGCACGCCCCGGCTCACCGCCCCCACCTGGTGGCCGGCACGACCCACCCGCTGGAGGCCCGAGGCGACGGTGGGCGGCGCCTCGACCTGGACGACCAGGTCGACCGCGCCCATGTCGATGCCCAGCTCCAGGCTCGAGGTGGCCACCACCGCCGGCAGCCGCCCGGACTTCAGGGCCTCCTCCACGATCGCCCGCTGCTCGCGGGACACCGAGCCGTGGTGGGCGGCGGCCACCGGCTGGACGCCGTCGGGCACGCCGCCGCCGGAGCCGGCCTGCGCCATGAGCGCGGCGGCGTTGGTGCCCGGCGGCACCGGCTCCCCGGTCGCCCGCTCGTAGGCCAGCTCGTTGAGCCGGCTGGTCAGCCGCTCGGCCAGCCGCCGGGAGTTGGCGAACACGATCGTGCTGCGGTGGGCTCCCACGAGGTCGAGCACGCGCTCCTCGACCGCCGGCCAGATCGACGTCCGCGGCTGGTCGCCCGCCGCCGAGCCGTCGAGCTCCCCGGTGGGCTGACCCAGGGTGCTCATGTCCTCGACCGGGACGACGACCGAGAGGTCCCACTCCTTGGCCGACCCGGGGGCGACGACCTCCACCGGGCGACCGCCGGCGAGGAACGTGGCCACCTCCTCGACGGGCCGCACGGTCGCCGACAGGCCGATCCGCTGCGCCGGGCGCTCCAGCAGCTCGTCGAGCCGGTCGAGGGAGACGGCCAGGTGGGCGCCGCGCTTGGTGTCGGCCACCGCGTGCACCTCGTCGACGATCACCGTCTCGACACCGCGCAGCGCCTCGCGCGCGGAACTGGTGAGCAGCAGGAACAGCGACTCCGGCGTGGTGATCAGGATGTCGGTGGGCCGCCGGGCGAAGGCGCGCCGCTCCTCGGCGGGGGTGTCGCCGGACCGGGTGCCCACCCGGATGTCCGGGCGCGGCAGGCCCAGCCGCGCCGCGGCCTGTCCGATGCCGGCCAGGGGAGCGCGCAGGTTGCGCTCGACGTCGACGGCCAGCGCCTTCAGCGGCGAGACGTAGAGGACCCGGCAGCGGGCCTGCTCGTCGGCCGGCGGCGGGGTGCCGGCCAGCCGGTCCAGCGACCAGAGGAAGGCGGCGAGGGTCTTGCCCGAGCCGGTGGGGGCCACGACGAGGGCGTGGCCCCCGCTGCTGATGGCCTGCCAGGCGCCCTCCTGCGCGGCGGTGGGCTCGGCGAAGGCGCCGGTGAACCACGCCCGGGTGGGCTCGGAGAACCGGTCGAGGGCGGGCACGGCTCCCAGTGTCCACAGGGGTACGACACTCCGCTGACCTGCGCGGGACCGACCGGGCCCGACCTGGTGTGCGGCACACTGACCGCCATGCGCCGATCCCTGTACGAGGCCGAGCACGAGGACTTCCGGGGGACCGTCCGCGCCTGGGCCGAGAAGCACGTCGTCCCCTTCCACGACCAGTGGGAGCGCGACGGCATCGTGCCCCGCGAGGTGTGGACCTCGGCGGGCGCGCAGGGCCTGCTCGGCACCGACATGGACGAGCGGTACGGCGGTGGGGGCGTGCGCGACTTCCGCTACCAGGCGGTCCTCGACGAGGAGCTCATGCGGATCGGCGCCACCGGCCTGGGCTTCGGCCTGCACAACGACGTCGCCGGGCCCTACCTGCGCGACCTCGGCACCGAGGAGCAGAAGCAGCGCTGGCTGCCCGGGTTCTGCAGCGGTGAGCTCATCACCGCCATCGCGATGACCGAGCCGGCGGCCGGCAGCGACCTGCAGGGCATCCGGACGACGGCCCGCCGCGACGGCGACGCGTGGCTGCTCACCGGCTCCAAGACCTTCATCACCAACGGCATCAACGCCGACCTGGTCATCGTCGTGGCCCGCACCGACCCCGACGCGCCCGGCTCGCGCGGGCTGAGCCTCCTGGTCGTCGAGCGGGACATGCCCGGCTTCACCCGGGGCCGCAACCTCGCCAAGATCGGGCTCAAGGCGCAGGACACCGCGGAGCTGTACTTCGACGACGTGCGGGTGCCGGCCGAGAACCTGCTGGGCACGGAGAACCGCGGCTTCGCGCACCTGATGGAGAACCTGCCGCAGGAACGGCTGTCGATCGCCGTCGGTGCGGTGGCCGCGGCCGAGACCGTCCTGGCCCAGACCATCGAGTACGTCACCGGGCGCACCGCCTTCGGCCGGCCGGTGGGCAGCTTCCAGAACAGCCGGTTCGTCCTGGCCGAGCTCCACACCGAGGTCACCATCGCCCGCACCTTCGTCGACGAGTGCGTGCGGCAGCTCGACGACGGCGAGCTCACCCCGGTGGACGCCGCGATGGCCAAGTACTGGACGACGGAGCTGCAGAACAAGGTGGCCGACCGCTGCCTGCAGCTGCACGGCGGCTACGGCTACATGGACGAGTACCCGGTCTCGAAGGCCTGGCGGGACGCGCGCATCCAGCCCATCTACGGCGGCACCAACGAGATCATGCGGGAGATCGTCGGCCGCTCGCTGGGCCTGTAGGCGGGCCGGGCCGTGACCGCGCAGACCCGGACGGCCGACCCGGCCGCCGTCCAGCGCCGGACCCTCGGCGTGCTCAGCGGGGGAGTCGCCCTGAGCGGGCTCGGCATCACGGTGGGCATCACCGTCGGCGGCCTCCTCGCCCGCGACGTGGCCGGCACTGAGACCGCGGCCGGTCTCGGCCAGACGGCCGGCGTGCTCGGCGCCGCCGTCCTCGCCGTGCCGCTGGCGCAGATCAGCGACCGTGCCGGGCGGCGAGCCGGGCTGGCGGCCGGGTACGCCGTCGCCGTCCTCGGGTCGCTGGTCACCGTGGTGGCGGCGATCCTCTCCTCCCTCCCGCTGCTGCTCGCCGGCCTGTTCGCCTTCGGCGCGGCCACCGCCTGCGGCCTGCAGGCCCGCTACGCCGCGGCCGACCTCGCCACCCCGGAGCACCGGGGGCGGGCGCTCTCCCTGGTGGTGTGGGCGACCACGGTCGGCTCGGTGCTCGGCCCGAACCTCGCCGGCCCCGGCGAGGCGCTCGGCGAGGTCCTCGGACTGCCGCCGCTCACCGGCTCCTTCGCCATCTCCGTGGCCGTCTTCGCCGTGGTCGCGCTGGGCCTGCTGGCCCTGCTGCGGCCGGACCCGCTGCTCATGGCCCGCCGGCTGCGCGGCGCGGGGGTGGACGCCGGCCGGCCCCGACGGGCGACCACGGCCGCCGTCCGCACGGTCTGGGCCGACCCCCGCGGCCGGCTGGGCCTCGCCGCGGTCGTGGTCTCCCACGCCGTGATGGTCGGCGTGATGGTGATGACGCCGGTCCACATGGGCCATGACGGCGGGACGACCCTGCGCGTCATCGGCCTGGTCATCAGCGTGCACGTCGCGGGGATGTACCTCTTCTCGCCGCTGGTCGGGATGCTGGCCGACCGGGCCGGACGGCGGGCGACCGTGGCCGTGGGGGCGGGCCTGCTGCTGGCGGCGGCCCTGCTCGCGGGGACGGCGCCCCCGAGGGCGGCGCTGCAGCTCGGCGCCGGGCTGCTGCTGCTCGGACTCGGCTGGTCCTGCGGACTGATCGCCGGCTCCACGCTGGTCACCGAGGCGGTCGCCGAGGGGCAGCGGCCGGCGGCGCAGGGCGGCACCGACCTGCTCATGGGCCTCGGCGCCGCGGTCGCCGGCGTGGCGGGGGGCCCGCTGCTCGCCCTCGGCGGCTACGGGCTGGTCGCGACGGTCTCGGCCGCGCTCGTGCTGCCGCTGCTGCTGGTGTGGGCGCGCACCGGCCGTCGCCGGGGAGCGGTGAGGGCTCAGCGCCCCCGGTAGTTGCGCCAGAGCAGGACCAGCGAGAGCAGGAGCGCCAGGGCTATCCCGATCTCCAGGACGAGGTCCAGGGTGTCGGAGCCGGTACCGATCACCGCCCCAGCGTAGGAGCCGGACGGCCTGAGCCGGACCCTCCGGGTGCGCGCTAGCGTCGAGGGCGTGCGACTGCAGGATTTCTGGTCCCGGCTCCGCGAGCAGTTCGGTTCGATGCGCGCCGAGAGCGTGGCCCGCGACCACGTCTTCTCCTCGCTGGGCGGTCGCAGCGCCGTCGAGGCGATCGAGGCCGGCCTGCCGGTGCGGCGCGTGTGGCTGGCGATCTGCGAGGAGTTCGACGTGCCGCGCAAGGAGCGCTGAGTCGCAGGAGCGGCGTGTCACGCTGGCAGTCGAACACACGTTCGGGCTAGATTGGGTGCCGCAGTCCACAGGCCGGGCGTTCCTCCACAGGTCGGCCGGATCCCCCGGAAGTGTCAGACCCCCGCTCTAGCGTCGACACCGACCCGCTCGAACACACGGCATCGCGACTTCCCGAAGGTGAGCACCATGGCAACGCTCGACCGCGACAAGGCCCTCGACATGGCCCTCGCCCAGATCGACAAGCAGTTCGGCAAGGGCTCGGTCATGCGGCTGGGCGACAACGCCGCGCAGGCGATCAAGGTCATCCCGACCGGCTCCATCGCCCTCGACATCGCCCTCGGCATCGGTGGCCTGCCGCGCGGCCGCGTCATCGAGGTGTACGGCCCCGAGGCATCCGGCAAGACGACGGTCGCCCTGCACGCGGTGGCCAACGCCCAGGCCGCCGGCGGCATCGCGGCGTTCATCGACGCCGAGCACGCGCTGGACCCCGAGTACGCCCGGGCGATCGGCGTCGACACCGACGCGCTGCTGGTCAGCCAGCCCGACACCGGTGAGCAGGCGCTGGAGATCGCCGACATGCTCATCCGCTCCGGCGCGCTCGACGTCATCGTCATCGACTCGGTGGCCGCCCTCGTGCCCCGCGCCGAGATCGAGGGCGAGATGGGTGACAGCCACGTCGGTCTGCAGGCCCGGCTGATGAGCCAGGCGCTCCGCAAGATCACCGGTGCGCTGAACAACTCCGGCACCACCGCGATCTTCATCAACCAGCTGCGCGAGAAGGTCGGCGTGGTCTACGGCTCGCCGGAGGTCACCACCGGTGGCCGCGCGCTGAAGTTCTACTCGTCGGTCCGGCTCGACGTCCGCCGTATCGAGACCCTCAAGCAGGGCACCGAGGCGGTCGGCAGCCGTGTCCGCGTGAAGATCGTCAAGAACAAGGTGGCCGCGCCGTTCAAGCAGGCCGAGCTCGACCTGCTGTGGGGTCAGGGCTTCAGCCGTGAGGGCGGCCTGATCGACGCCGGCGTCGAGCAGGGCTTCATCCGCAAGTCCGGCGCCTGGTACACGTACGAGGGCGACCAGCTCGGCCAGGGCAAGGAGAACGTCCGCACGTTCCTGCGCGACAACCCCGACCTCGCCGACGAGATCGAGAAGAAGGTCAAGGAGAAGCTCGGCATCGGCGCGAAGCTGGATGAGCCGGCCGCGGCCGACCAGCCCGACTTCTGACGGTGGGCGGCTGGCCCGAGGCCCGGGAGCGCTCGGCTCCCGGACGCCGACGCGGTCGGCGCTCCGGTTCGTCCCCTGACCCGGACGGTCCGGACGCCGCCCCGCCAGCCGGTGGCCCGCACCCCGAGGACGACCCGGGCGATCCCGAGCAGGTCGCCCGGTCGATCTGCCTGCGGGCGCTGACCGGCGCACCCAAGACCCGTCAGCAGCTGGCCGACCTCCTCGCCAGGCGTGGGATCCCCGACGACGTCGCCGAGCTGGTCCTGGACCGCTTCGGCGAGGTCGGGCTCATCGACGACGCCGCCTTCGCCCGGGCCTGGGTGACCTCACGTCAGACCGGGCGCGGTCTGGCCCGGCGCGCACTCAAGGCGGAGCTGCGCGCCAAGGGCGTCGACGGCGAGGTCGCCGAGGAAGCGGTCGCGCTCGTCGACGACCAGGACGAGTGGGACGCCGCCCGCCGCCTCGTGCAGCGCCGGCTGCCCGGGCTGCGGCGGGTCGACCGGGTCACCGCCGAGCGCCGGCTGGTGGGCATGCTCGCCCGCAAGGGCTACGGCTCCGGACTGGCCGCCTGGGTGATCCGGGAGGCCCTCGACGAGGACCGGACCGGCGGGGACGCCGAGGAGCCGGGTGCGCACGACGAGCCGGGCCTGGACGCATACCTGCCCTGACCGGGCGCCCGCGCGTCCCGTGGGGAGCCTGCAGGGGGTCGGTGCTCAGGTCGGGTCGGGGTCCCGGCTGCCCTGCCGCGGACCTGCGCTCAGGCCGACGTCGCTCACGCCGGCGTAGGGCTCGTGCCGCTTCCCGACGTGCTTCTCCTGCTCCAGGCGGTCGATGAGGTGCGGGTAGTGCGCCTCGAACGCCGGCCGCTCGGAGCGGATCTTCGGGATCTCGGTGAAGTTGTGCCGCGGCGGCGGGGACGACGTCGCCCACTCCAGCGAGTTCCCATGCCCCCAGGGGTCGTCCCGCAGCGCCAGGGGGCCGTAGCGCCACGAGTGCACGACGTTGTACAGGAACGGGATGATCGAGGCGCCGAGGACGAACGAGAAGATCGTCGACACGGTGTTCAGCGTGGTGAAGCCGTCGGTGGGCAGGTAGTTGACATAGCGCCGCGGGAAGCCCTCGGCGCCGAGCCAGTGCTGCACCAGGAACGTGCCGTGGAAGCCGATGAACGTCATCCAGAACTGCAGCTTCCCGAGCCGCTCGTCCATCATCCGGCCGCACATCTTGGGGAACCAGAAGTACATGCCGCCGTACGCGGCGAACACGACGGTGCCGAAGACCACGTAGTGGAAGTGGGCCACGACGAAGTAGCTGTCGTTGACGTGCCAGTCCAGCGGCGGTGAGGCCAGCAGCACACCGGTGAGGCCGCCGAGCAGGAAGGTCACCATGAACCCGACGGCGAACAGCATCGGGGTCTCGAAGGTGAGCTGGCCGCGCCACATGGTGCCGATCCAGTTGAAGAACTTGATCCCCGTGGGCACCGCGATCAGGTAGGTCAGGAACGCGAAGAACGGCAGCAGCACCGCGCCGGTCGCGTACATGTGGTGCGCCCACACGGTGAACGACAGGAAGGCGATCGCGATGAGCGCGAAGATCATCCCCTTGTAGCCGAACAGCGGCTTGCGGCTGAACACCGGGACGATCTCGCTGATGATCGCGAAGAACGGCAGCGCGATGATGTAGACCTCGGGGTGGCCGAAGAACCAGAAGAGGTGCTGCCACACCATCGGGCCGCCGTTCTCCTCCGAGTACACGAGGGCACCCAGCTGCCGGTCGGCGAGCAGCGCCATCAGCGCCGCGGTGAGGATGGGGAACGCGACCAGGATCAGGAGGGTCGTGACCAGCGTGCCCCAGCAGAAGATCGACATCCGGAACATCGTCATGCCCGGCGCCCGCAGGCAGACGATCGTGGTGAGGAAGTTGACCGCGCCGAGGATCGTGCCCAGGCCACTGACCGCGAGCCCCGTGATCCACATGTCCGCCCCGACCCCGGGGCTGTGGGTCACGTCGGACAGCGGCGTGTAGGCGTACCAGCCGAAGTCCGCGGCGCCACTCGGGGTGAGGAAACCGCCGGCCGCGAGCATCGAGCCGAACAGGAACAGCCAGTAGGAGAAGGCGTTCAGCCGGGGGAAGGCGACGTCCGGCGCGCCGATCTGCAGCGGCATGATCAGGTTGCCGAACGCGAAGAACAGCGGCGTCGCGAAGAACAGCAGCATCACCGTGCCGTGCATGGTGAACAGCTGGTTGTACTGCTCCGGCGACAGGAACTGCAGGCCGGGCCGGGCCAGCTCGCCGCGCATGAGCATCGCCATGAGACCGCCGACGAGGAACCACGCGAACGCCGTCGCCGTGTACATCAGGCCGATGGTCTTGTGGTCGGTGGTCCGCAGCAGGCTGAGGAAGCGTGAGCCTCTGGCCACCGGTGCAGCCGCGCTCGGCCGGGAGACGATCGGATGCGGGGCCAGAGCGGTCATCGGGGCTCCCAGGGACCGGCAGCGCCCCACGGGCTCGGGAGCGCCAGACCCATGGTGGACCCGAGGGTGCGACCCAGGGAAGCAGGAATCCCCTGCTGTGCCTGCCCGGCGCGGGAGCGGGTCAGCCGGTGGTGCGCGCGGCCGCCGACCAGGCGGTCACGTCGACGGCGACGCCGTCCGGAGCCTCGTCGTCGGCGACCAGCCAGCTGCCCTCGCTGCCGAGCCCGGAGGACAGCCACGCTCGGATCTGCAGGTCGAAGGCCCGCTCGGGGGCAGCGGCCGCCGAGCTCACCGGCCCCAGGAAGGTCAGGTCGGTCTCCTCGCCGCCGGCGAAGCGGAGCACCACCCGGCAGCGCGACCGCCGGTGCCGGGCCGGCGGCACGACCTCGCGCACGACGGCCGTGGCGGCGCCCGCGGCGGAGGCCAGTGAGGACGCGGAGGCGCGCAGCCGGGTCACGAACTCCTGCGCGGCGTCCATGGGCGCCGCCGGGCGGCGCACCGGCGCCGGGAGCGGGGGCACGGCGGGGCGGAGGGCGGTGTCCACTCCTGCGCTATCGGCAGGCGCGGCCTCGGCTGTGACCGGCCCGTCCCGCCCCGCCGGTCAGGCCCCGCCGCCCACCGGCACCCGGCTGTCCTCGTCGGCGGTTGCTCCGGCCCGGCCCGCGGTCCGCGTCTGCCGGCTCTCGAGGTACTGCGCCAGCCGGCCGAGGGCGTAGTTGATCGCGATGTAGATCAGTGCGACGACGACGAACGTCTGGATCGGGTTGTCCAGGTTGCGGCGGATGCTCTCGCCCTGGCTCAGCAGCTCGTCGTAGTTGGCCACGAAGGTCACCAGCGAGGTGTCCTTGAGCACCACCACGAGCTGGCTGATGATCGCCGGCAGCATGACGCGGAAGGCCTGCGGCAGCAGCACGAGGCGCATCGCCTGGCCATTGGTGAGCCCGGTCGCCAGCGCCGCCTCCCGCTGACCACGGGGCAGCGACTCGACACCGGCCCGCACCACCTCGGCGAAGATCACCATGTTGTAGGCGGTCAGGCCGATGACGAGGCCCCAGAACGTCTGCCCGCCTGGCAGCTGCTCGAGCGGGACGCCGACGTCGTCCAGCACGCGGGCGCCGAAGTAGACGAGCACCACGACCGGCAGCCCACGGAACAACTCGACCAGGCCGATCAGCGGGATGCGCCCGGCGCGGCCGAGTGAGAGCCGGGCCACGGCGATCAGCGTCCCGAGCACGATCGACAGCGTCATCGCCACGGCCGCGGCCCTGAGCGTGTTGACCACGCCCTCGCCGAGCAGCTGCCACACGGGCTCGAAGGCCTCGTTGGAGGGGTCGACGAGCGGGCCCCACTTCTCCATCGAGAACTCACCCTGGGCGGCCAGGCGACGGACGACCAGGAACGCCAGCCCGGCCAGGGCCAGCAGGGCCACCACGGTGGCGATGCGGGTGCGGCGCCGGGCGCGCGGGCCCTGGGCGTCGTACAGCACGGACGTCTGGCTCATCGGGCGATCGCCACCCTCCGCTCGATGACCTGCAACAGCGCCCCGGCCGGCAGCGTGATGCAGAGGTAGCCGATGGCGACCCCGATGAAGACCGGCAGCGTCTCGTACCCGCGGGCGCTGGTGAGGGTCTGCCCGGTGCTCCACAGGTCGCCGCCGACCCCGAAGGCGCCCACGACCGCGGAGTTCTTCATCATGGCGATGACGACGCTGCCCAGCGGCGGGACGACGGTGCGCAGCGCCTGCGGGAGCACCACGAAGCGCAGCCCCTGGGTGAAGTTCAGCCCGATCGAGCGGGCGGCCTCGGCCTGGCCGGCGGGTACCGAGTTGATGCCGGACCGGATCGCCTCGCAGACGAAGGCGGAGGTGTAGAGCACCAGCCCGAGCACGCCGAAGAAGAAGAACGTGCGGTTGATGCCGAGCTCGGGCAGGCCGAACGCGCATGCGAACAGGACGACCGACAGCGGGGTGTTGCGGAAGGTCGTCACCCAGAAGGTCCCGAACGTCTGCAGCGGCGGCACGGGGGAGACGCGGCAGGCCGCGATCAGCAGGCCGAGCACCAGGGACCCGACGAGCGCCACCAGGATGATCTGCAGCGACGTCAGGTACCCCTCGACGAACAGGCCGAGGTTGTCGGTCACCGCGTCCACGCGCGCTCGCTCTCGGTCGGGTGGTCGGGGGTCAGGGGGTCGGGACCGCGGCCGGCCGGACGTCGCCGGCCGGCCGCGGTCCCGGGACGGGTCAGGAGCAGGGCGCGGGCTCGGGCAGGGTGGGCGTCTCGGCGCCCTCGACCTGGCCGGCGGTGGACTCCCACGCCTCGGTGTAGGCCTCCTCGTTCGCCGCGAGGGTCTCGTTGATGAACTCGCAGAAGGCGACGTCGCCCTTGGCGATGCCGATGCCGTAGGGCTCCTCGGTGAACTGCTCACCGACGAGCTTGAAGGCGCCGTCGGACTCCGAGACGAAGCCCAGCAGGATGACGTTGTCGGTGGTGACGGCGTCGACCTGGCCGTTGCCCAGCGCGTCCGCGCACTGCGAGTACTCCTCGAACAGCACCAGCTGCCCGTCGTTGGCCAGGTACTGCCGGATGTTCTCCGACGGCGTCGACCCGGTGACCGAGCAGACCGTGGCGTCGGGGTTGTCGCGGAAGGACTCCGGCCCGGTGATCGTGTCGTTGTCCGAGGCAACCATGATCTGCTGGCCGGCCACGTAGTACGGCCCGGCGAAGGAGACCCGCTCCTTGCGCTGGTCGTTGATCGTGTACGTGGCGACGACCATGTCGACCTCGTCGCCCTCGAGGACCTCCTCGCGCACGGCCGACGGCGTCTCGACGAACTCGATGTCCTCGGGCGCGATGCCCAGACCACCGGCGATGATCTTGGCGATCTCGACGTCGAAGCCCTCGACCTCGCCCGACAGGTTCTCCAGGCCGAAGCCGGGCTGGTCGAACTTGGTGCCGACCGTGATCGTGCCCTGCTCGGCGAGCTCGGCCATCGTCGTCCCGGGCTCGAACTCGGGGGCCTCGGCGACCGACGGCTCGGCGGCGGTCTCCTCGCCCTCGTCACCGCCGCCGCAGGCGGTCAGGACGAGAGCGGCGACGGCGACCGTGGCCGCCAGGGTCGTGCGGCGGGTCCTCATGTGCGGGTCCTTCCGATCGGGGAACGCGGTCAGTGGGTGAGGATCTTGGACAGGAAGTCCTTGGCCCGCTCGGACTGCGGACGGGTGAAGAAGGTCTCGGGGTCGGCGGACTCGACGATCCGGCCGCCGTCCATGAACACGACCCGGTTGGCCGCCCGGCGGGCGAAGCCCATCTCGTGGGTGACGACGACCATCGTCATGCCGTCGCGGGCCAGCGAGGTCATCACGTCGAGGACCTCGTTGATCATCTCCGGGTCCAGCGCGGAGGTCGGCTCGTCGAAGAGCATCACCTTCGGGTCCATCGCCAGCGCGCGGGCGATGGCGACGCGCTGCTGCTGGCCGCCGGACAGCTGGGCGGGGTACTTGTCGGCCTGCGTCCCGACGCCCACCCGGTCGAGGAGCTCGCGGGCCCGCTGCTCGGCCTCACCCCTGGACTTCCTGCGCACCTTGACCGGGCCGAGGGTCACGTTCTCCAGCACGGTCTTGTGCGCGAAGAGGTTGAAGCTCTGGAAGACCATGCCCACGTCGGCCCGCAGCCGGGCCAGCTCCCTGCCCTCCGCAGGCAGCCGCTGGCCGTCGATGGTGATCTCACCCGCGTCGATCGGCTCCAGGCGGTTGATCGTGCGGCACAGCGTCGACTTCCCGGACCCCGACGGCCCGATGACGACGACGACCTCGCCGCGGTCGATCGACAGGTCGATGTCCTGCAGCACGTGCAGGTGGCCGAACCACTTGTCGACCCCGGACAGGCGGACGAGAGGCTCTCCGGCGGTACGGCTGGTCACCCGGGGAACCCTAGAGGCGGCGGACGACGGCATCCGCCCCGCGCGATCACGAAGGCGTAACGAAGCCCCGGCCGTGTGAGGCGGGGACACCCGATCGGGTCGCCGTACCCTCGGTGCGTCATGACGACCGACCTGCAGGCTGCCGGGCGGACCTACCGGGTCCGCACCTACGGCTGCCAGATGAACGTGCACGACTCCGAGCGCCTCTCCGGGCTGCTGGAGGCCGCCGGCTACAGCGCCGCCCCCGAGGGCACCGACGCCGACGTCGTCGTCCTCAACACCTGCGCGGTGCGGGAGAACGCCGACAACCGGCTCTACGGCAACCTCGGCCACCTCCGTCCGGTCAAGGACGCGCACCCGGGGATGCAGATCGCCGTCGGCGGCTGCCTGGCGCAGAAGGACCGCGGCGAGATCGTGCGGCGCGCGCCGTGGGTGGACGTCGTCTTCGGCACCCACAACGTCGGCTCGCTGCCGGCGCTGCTGGAGCGCGCGCGGCACAACGCCGAGGCGCAGGTCGAGATCGCCGAGGCCCTGGAGGTCTTCCCGTCGACCCTGCCGGCGAAGCGGGACTCCGCCTACTCCGGCTGGGTGTCGATCAGCGTCGGCTGCAACAACACCTGCACGTTCTGCATCGTCCCGGCGCTGCGCGGCAAGGAGAAGGACCGCCGACCGGGCGAAATCCTGGCGGAGGTGCAGGCGCTGGTCGACCAGGGCGTGCTCGAGGTGACGCTGCTCGGCCAGAACGTCAACGCCTACGGCGTGGAGTTCCGGGACCGCGGCGCCTTCGCCGACCTGCTGCGCGCGACCGGGCGGATCGAGGGCCTGGAGCGGGTCCGGTTCACCAGCCCGCACCCGCGCGAGTTCACCGACGACGTCATCGACGCGATGGCCGAGACGCCGGCGGTCTGCCACCAGCTGCACATGCCGCTGCAGTCCGGGTCGGACGACGTCCTGCGCCGGATGCGCCGCGGCTACCGGCAGGAGCGCTACCTGGGGATCCTCGACCGGGTGCGCGCGGCGATGCCGGACGCGGCGATCACCACCGACATCATCGTGGGCTTCCCCGGCGAGACCGAGGCCGACTTCGAGCAGACCCTCGACGTGGTGCGGGCCGCCCGCTTCTCCAGCGCCTTCACCTTCCAGTACTCCCGGCGGCCCGGGACGCCGGCCGCCGAGATGGCGGGCCAGCTGCCCAAGGAGGTCGTGCAGGAGCGCTACCTGCGGCTCACCGCGCTGCAGGAGGAGATCAGCTGGGCGGAGAACCGCGTGCAGGTCGGGCGGGCCGTCGAGCTGCTGGTCGCCGCGGGGGAGGGCAGCAAGGACGCCCGCACCGGGCGGCTGTCCGGCCGGGCCCGCGACGGCCGGCTGGTGCACTTCACGGCGGCGGACGGCGTCCGGCCGGGTGACGTGGTCGAGACCGTGATCACCCAGGCCGCGCCGCACCACCTGGTCGCCGACGGCCCGCTGCGATCGCACCGGCGCACCCGCGCCGGGGACGCGGCCGAGGCGGGCACCCGCCCGACGACGCCGGGCGTGCTGCTGGGCATGCCCCGCGTCGGCGCGCCCGTGTGAGAACGGCGCGGTCGGACGACCGCGGCCCGACGGCGGAGGTGCGGTGTCCCGGACCCATCCCCCACCAGGTCGCCCGCCGGTGCGGCGGGTGGACGTCGGCGGGGCGGAGCTGGAGACCGAGGTCCGCGGCGCCGGGGAGCCGCTGGTCCTCGTCCCCACCGCGCTGACTGCGGACGAGCTGCGGCCGCTCGCCGAGCAGCCGGCGCTCCGGGACCACCACCGCATCGTCTCCTACCGCAGACGGGGATACGGGGGGAGCAGCCCCGTCCGGGGGCCGGGCTCGGTCGCGCGGGATGCCGACGACTGCCGGCGGCTGCTCGCCGCGCTCGGCATCGCACGGGCGCACGTCGTGGGGGTGTCCTACAGCGCGGCCGTCGTCCTGCAGCTGGCGGCGGACGCCCCGGAGGTCGTGCACACGCTGACCGTCATCGAGGCCCCGCCGGTGTTCACACCGCGCGCCGCCGAGTTCCGTGCGGCCAACGCCGCGTTGGTCGAGGACTCCCGCGCACGTGGCCCGCTGGCGGCCCTGGACTCCTTCCTGAACCGGGTCGTCGGACCGGGCTGGCGCCACGCGGTGGAGCGTGACCTCCCGGGGGCGGTCGCCCAGATGGAACGGGACTGCGCGACGTTCTTCGAGACCGACGTGCCGGCGCTCATGTCCTCGGCCTTCGGGCCGCGGGAGGCCGGCCGGATCCGGCAGCCGGCTCTGTGCGTGGCCGGAGGCGACAGCATGCCGTGGTTCGCCGAGGCCCGGGACGCCGTCCTCCGCTGGCTACCGCAGGCCGAGGACGTCGTCTTCCCCGGCGCGGGCCACGACCTGGCGCTCACCCACGCGGGGCCGCTGGCCACGGTGCTGGCCGACTTCCTCGGCCGCCACCGGATGGGCCGCTCGAGGTGACCGGCCCGGTGCGGGGCCTCAGCGGCGGTTGGCGCTCTTCTCCGCCTCGGCCAGCCACTCCTGCCGCGTGACGAGGTTCGCGCGGGCCTCCTCGACCCGCCGCGCGTCGCCGGCGGCCTCGGCCTTGGCGAGCTGCTCCTCGGCCTTGGCGACCGCCTGCCGCATCGAGGTGACCATCGGGTTCTCCGGGGCCACCCGCGGGCGAGAGGTGTCGACGGCGCCGCGGATGCGCTGCTCGACGGCCTGCATCCGGTCCTCCAGCTGGCGCATCGCGCCGCGCGGCACGTGGCCGATGGCGTCGTAGCGCTCCTGCAGCTTGCGCAGCACGTTCTGCGCCCCGCGCAGGTCGCTGGACGGATCGAGCTTCTCGGCCTCGGCCAGGATCTCCTCCTTGGCCTGCTGGTTGGCCAGCTGCTCGGCGTTGCGGGCCTTGTCCGACTCCGCGCGGGCGCTGAAGAAGACGTCCTGCGCCGCGCGGAACTGCTTCCACAGGTCGTCGTCGCCGTCGCGGCCGGTGCGGGGCACGGCCTTCCAGCGGTCCATCAGCGAGCGCATGGCGGCGCTCGTGGGGCCCCACTCGGTGGACGTCGACAGCCGCTGGGCCTCGGCGATCAGCTCCTGCTTGGCCGCTCGGGCCTCGCCGCGCTGGGCGTCGAGGGCGGCGAAGTGCGCGCCGCGGCGGCGGCCGAAGGCGTCACGGGCGGCGGCGAACCGGCTCCACAGCGCCTCATCGGTCTTGCGGTCGATGCCGCGGATGGTCTTCCACTCCTCGACGATGGCCTTGAGCCGGTCGCCCGCGGCCTTCCAGGCGGTGGACTCGGCGGCGATCTGCTCGGCCTCAGCGGCCAGTGCCTCCTTGCGGGCGACCTGCGCGGCCCGCGCGGCGGCCTTCTCCGCCCGGGACTCGGCGGCCGCGGAGTCCGCGGTCTCCACCATCGCCCGGGCGCGGGCGGCCAGCCCGTCGAGGTCACCGACGGCGGTGGCGGTGGGGATGGACTCGGCCAGCGCCTGCGCCTTGGCCTTGATCTCGCTGGGGTTGCCGGTGTGCGCCTTGAGCCGCGCCTCGAGCAGGCCGACCTCGGTGGCCAGGTCGTCGTAGCGGCGGGCGTAGTGGGCCAGCCCCGCCGCCGGGTCGCCGGCCTGCCACGAGCCGACGGCGCGCTCGCCCTCGGCGGTGCGGACGTACACCGTCCCGTCCTCGTCCACCCGCCCCCACCGGGCGGGGTCGGACGCCGGGGCCGCATCTGCGGGCGGGTGCGGGACGGCGTGCGGTGCCGCGGGGGCCTCGGGTGCGGTCGTCTCCGGCGCAACGGCCTCCGGCGCGGGCTGCTCGGCGGCCTCCGGCGCGGGCTGCTCGCCGACTCCCGCGGTCGGGTCGGCGAGAGCGGCGTCACCCGGGGTGGGCGCCGCCGCCGTCCCCGCGTCGGGGGCGACCGCCTCGGATCCGGCCGTCTCGGGCTGGGTCAGCTGCTGCGAGGGGTTTCCGGCGTTCTCCGTGCTGGACACGTGTCGGAGTGTCCCACGACGCATCCGGGACACTGCTGCGGTGAGCTCGGTCCCGGCCGCCGTCGCCTTCTGCCCGTGCCCGCCGCTGCTGGTACCGGCCGTCGCCGGGCGGGCGGCGGCGGACACCGCCGCGCTGCGGGCGGCCTGCGCGACGGCGGTGGACGCGGTGCTGAGCACGCGGCCGGACGCGGTCGTGGTCGTCGGCGGCGAGGCGGGCTGCGGGCGGTTCGGCGCGGGCGACGGCGGGGACCTGCACGGCTTCGGGGTGGACGTGGCGGTCCCGTTCTGCGGTCCCGTCCGGGCCTCCGGGCGCCGCACCCCGCTGGCGCACACGCTCGGCGCCTGGCTGCTGGACGCGGCCGGGTACGGCGGCGCCCGCCTCGGGGTGGGGCCCGACGACCTCGCCGACGTGCTGGCCGGCCTGCCCGGGCCGGTCGCCGTCGTGGCGATGGGCGACGGCTCGGCGCGGCGCTCGCTCAAGGCGCCCGGCCACCTCGACGCGGCCGCCGGGCCCTTCGACGACGCCGTCGCCGCCGCGCTGGCCGCCGGCGACCCGGCCGCCCTGGCCGCGCTCGACCCCGCCGAGGGCGCCCGGCTCCTCGCCGCCGGCGTCCCCGCCTGGCGGGCGGTCGGCGCCGCGCTCGCCGGCCGGGAGGTCGCCGGCCGGCTGCACGCGCACGAGGCGCCCTTCGGCGTCGGCTACCTGGTGGCCGACTGGAGCGTGCGATGAGCGGTTCCCCACCCGTCGTCGCGCTGGTGGGCCCGACCGCCACCGGCAAGACCGCCCTCGGGGTCGCCCTCGCGCACGCGCTGGGCGGCGAGGTGGTCAACGCCGACTCGATGCAGCTCTACCGCGGCATGGACATCGGCACCGCCAAGCCCGACGCCGCCGAGCGGGACGGCGTGCCCCACCACCTGCTCGACCTCTGGCACGTGCGCCAGGCGGCGTCGGTCGCGGAGTACCGGCGGCTGGCCCGCGCCGAGGTCGACCGGCTGCGGGCGGCGGGGGTGGTGCCGCTGCTGGTCGGCGGCTCCGGCCTCTACGTGCGCGCCGTCCTCGACGAGCTGGACTTCCCCGGCACCGATCCCGCGGTGCGGGCCCGGCTGGAGGCCGAGCTCGCCGACGCCGGCCCGGCCGCGCTGCACGCCCGGCTGGCCGCGCTCGACGCCGCCGCTGCGGCCGCCGTCCTGCCCTCGAACGGTCGGCGGATCGTGCGGGCGCTCGAGGTCGTGGAGCTCACCGGCGGTCCGTTCCGGGCGACGCTGCCCGACCCGCGGCCGCACTACCCGGCGGTCGTCGTCGGACTGGACCGCGAGCCGGCCGAGCTCGACGAGCGGGTCGCCGCGCGGGTCGACCGGATGTGGGCCGCCGGGTTCGCCGCCGAGGTGGAGGCGCTGGCCGCCGACGGCCTGCGCGAGGGGCCCACGGCCTCGCGCGCGCTGGGCTACGCGCAGGTGCTGGCGCAGCTCGACGGCGCGCTGACAGCGGCCGAGGCGCGGGAGCGCACCGTGAGCGCCACCCGCCGGTTCGTGCGCCGGCAGCGCTCCTGGTTCCGCCGCGACCCGGCGACCACCTGGCTCGACGCCGCCCGGCCGGACCTGGTGGACGCCGCCCTCGGGGTGATCACCCCTCGTACGCTGGACCGGTGAGTGCGCACCGGGTGCTGATCGGCCACGGCACGGAGAACGACTTCGTCGTCCTGCCCGACCCCGACGGCACCGGCTGGCCCGAGAGCCGGCTGGACGCGGCGATGGTGCGGCGGCTGTGCGAGCGCCGCTCCGGCCTCGGTGGGGACGGCGTGCTGCGCGTCGTCCGCAGCGCGCACGTGCCCGACGCCCCCGCCGTGCTGGGCGAGGCGCTGGCGCGGTGCGAGTGGTTCATGGACCACCGCAACGCCGACGGCTCCACCGCCGAGATGTGCGGCAACGGGATCCGGTTGTTCCTGCACGTGCTGGTCACCGAGGGCCTGGTCGAGCGCGCCGCCTGCGCCGACGGCATCTGGGTCGGCACCCGCGGCGGGCCCCGCCGGGTCGGGGCGGCGGCCGACGGCGGCTACTGGGTGGACATGGGCCCGGCCCGGCCGTTCGGCGCCGGCGCCGCCGACCTCGACGGCACCTCGTTCCCCGGCCGCGCGGTGTCCATGGGCAACCCGCACCTGGCCGTCCTCACCGACGTCGACGTCGACGGCCTCGACCTCAGCACGGCGCCGGCGGTCGACCCCGAGCTGTTCCCGGACGGCGTCAACGTCGAGTTCGTCAACGTCCTGGAGGCCGGCCGGCACGTGCGGCTGCGGGTGTCCGAGCGCGGGGTGGGGGAGACCCGCTCGTGCGGCACCGGGGCCTGCGCCGCGGCCTGGACGGCGCTCGAGGCCGCGGGCGCGGCCACGGGCACGGTCACCGTCGACGTCCCCGGCGGCCGGCTGCGGGTGACCGTCGACGAGCGGACGACGGTGCTGTCCGGCCCCGCGGTCGTGGTCGCGGCCGGCGAGCTCACCCCGGAGTGGCTCCGGGCCGGGTGAGGTGCTGGAGGGGGGGTCCTCCGTCAGTCCTTCGTGTTCTCGGTCTCCTCCGGGGCCTCGGGCATCATCGACTGCCCGGCGATGCCCGGGCTGCCCTCGGGCTCGCCGCGGCCGCTGTCCTGGTCCGGTCCGCCGGTCGTGCTGCCCAGCCCGCCGGACAGCGGGTTCCGCGGCGGGTTGAGGCCCTGGGGGTCCCGGCCCGGGTCGTCGATCTCCTCGTTCGCTCCCGCTGTGCTGCTGCCCGTCTCGCTCATCTCGAGCCTCCTCGGAGTGTCGGTCGTCGTCCGGCCCTACCCGGTGGCGACCCGGCCACGCGCGCGGGATGCTCCGCGACGGTCACGGTGTTGCACCGGGTGATGACAACTCGGATGCCCCAGGTGCTGGGGTCTGCCACGCTGGAGACGATGACGACCGCACAGAACCGCGCCGTGCTCGCCGACGCCGAGGAGCGCGCCCCCCGCGCCGCCCCCGCGCCCGCCGAGGAGGCGCCCCGCCCGGACGAGGGGTGGGACGAGCCGGACGACACCACCGGCTCCTACGCCCTCGAGGCCCGCGGCGCGCTGCGCCGCGTCGCCGGCCTGTCGACCGAGCTCGCCGACGTCACCGAGGTCGAGTACCGGCAGCTGCGCCTGGAGCGCGTGGTGCTGGTCGGGGTCTGGACCGAGGGGACGCAGGCCGACGCCGACCGCTCGCTCGCCGAGCTGGCCGCGCTGGCCGAGACCGCGGGCTCGCAGGTCCTGGAGGCGGTGAGCCAGCGGCGCGACAAGCCCGACGCCGGCACCTACGTGGGGTCGGGCAAGGCCGCGGAGATCCGGGACATCGTCGCGGCCGCCGGCGCCGACACGGTGATCTGCGACGGCGAGCTGACCCCCGGCCAGCTCAACGCGCTGGAGAAGATCCTCAAGGTCAAGGTGGTCGACCGGACCGCGCTGATCCTCGACATCTTCGCCCAGCACGCCTCCAGCCGGGAGGGCAAGGCGCAGGTCGAGCTGGCGCAGATGCAGTACATGCTGCCGCGGCTGCGCGGCTGGGGTGAGTCGCTGTCCCGGCAGGCCGGTGGCCGGGTCGCCGGCGGTGGCGGCATCGGCACCCGCGGTCCCGGTGAGACCAAGATCGAGACCGACCGGCGGCGGATCCGGGCGCGGGTGAGCAAGCTGCGTCGCGAGATCGCCGGCATGGCGACCGCCCGGGCCACCCAGCGGTCGGCCCGCGGGCGCAACGCCGTCCCCAGCGTGGCGATCGCCGGGTACACCAACGCCGGCAAGTCCAGCCTGCTCAACCGGCTCACCGGTGCCGGCGTGCTGGTCGAGAACGCGCTGTTCGCGACCCTGGACCCGACGGTGCGCCGGGCGCAGTCCCCGGACGGCCGCGAGTACACGCTCACCGACACCGTCGGCTTCGTGCGGCACCTGCCGCACCAGCTGGTCGACGCCTTCCGCTCCACGCTGGAGGAGGTGGCCGCCGCCGACCTGCTGCTGCACGTCGTCGACGGCTCCGACCCCGACCCGCTGGGCCAGATCGACGCCGTGCACATCGTCCTCCGGGACATCGACGCGTCGGCGGTGCCCGAGCTCGTCGTCGTCAACAAGGTCGACGCCATGAGCGAGGAGGACATCCTCACCCTGCGCCGGGCGCTGCCGGGCGCGGTGTGGGTGTCGGCCCGCACGGGAGCAGGGATCGAGCAGCTCCGCGACATCGTCGCGGCCCGGCTGCCGCACCCCGACGTCGAGGTCGACGTTCTGGTCCCCTACGACCGGGGCGACCTGGTGGCCCGGGTGCACCGGGACGGCGAGGTGCTCCGGGAGACCCACGAGGCCGGCGGGACCCGGCTCAGCGCACGGGTGGACGGCGGACTGGCGGCCGCGCTCGAGGAGTTCGCGGCGCCGGTTGCCTGACACGCTGACCCCATCGAGCGAGGTCACGGGCAGGTCACGGCCCGGTACCGTGGCCGACGTGACCAGCGGCGCGGTGCGGCGGCGTCCCGGGGCGTCCCCCCCGGACGCCGCCGGCCCCGCACCCGCCGCCCCGGCGGTCTCCGTCGGCCGCCCCCCGCGGTGGCTGCTGGTGCTCGCGGTGGCCGTGACCCTCGCCGTGACCGTCGACCTGCTCACCCGCGGTGTGCTGGAGCGGATGGACCTGCGGGTCTCCGAGGTGGTGAGCGCCTGGGACCTGAAGGACTCGGCCGCCTACTGGCCGGTCTGGGCGGTGACCCAGCTCGGCGGGCGCGGGTTCATCCTCATCGTGCTCGCCGGCCTGGTCGGCTACCTCGGATGGCGTTCCCGCACGGTGCTCCCGCTGGTGCGGGTGCTGCTCGCGCTGGTGCTGCTGACCGCCGTCGTCTACTCCTTCAAGTACGGCACCGGCCGCACCGCGCCCGCCTACCCCGGGTCGTTCTTCCACCGCGACGGCGCCTCCTACCCCTCCGGGCACGTGGCCAACGCCGTGCTTATGTGGGGGGTGGCCCGCTGGCAGGCCGTGCAGTACCGGCTCGCGCCGTGGGTGCAGCGGACCACGTGGGTGCTCAGCGTGGCCGGCCCGGTGGCGACCGGCGTCGCCATGGTCTCGCTGGACTTCCACTGGGTCACCGACGCCGTGGTGGGTGCGGCGGTCGGCATCCTGCTGCTGGGCGTGGTTCACCTGCTGGACGCGGTCCTGGTGTCACGCTGGGCCGGTGCCCGAGCAGGCCGGTCCTCCGCGTAGCGGTGCCGGGGGGCGACGTCTGGCGGCGGGCACCGGCCTCGCGGTGACGCTCGTCCTCGGCGCCGCCCTGCCGGCGTACGCGCAGGCGGCCGACCCGACCGGGCCCGTGGTGCGCTGCCAGCTCACCGACCCCCGGCTGCCCGAGGTCTCCGGTCTGGTCGAGGTGGGCGACCGGATGCTGGCGCACAACGACGGTGGCGACTCGCTCGACGTCTACGTGCTCGACCGGACCTGCGCGGTGGTCACGGTGCACTCCGCGCCGGTGGACCCCTACGACCCGGAGGACATGGCCCTGGCCGTCGACGGGACGGTCTGGCTCGCCGACACCGGCGACAACACCGGCACCCGGACGACGGTGGCCCTGCTCGCCCTGCACGCCGACGGGAGCAGCTCGGTCTACCGGCTGGCGTACCCGGACGGTCCGCGGGACGTCGAGGCCCTGCTGCTCGCCCCCGACGGGACGCCGTACCTGGTCACCAAGGAGGTGCTGGGCGCCAGCGCGGTGTACCGGCCGGTGTCGGCGCTGGTGGAGGACGGCACCGTCGGGCTCACCGAGGTGGGTGGGGTCGACCTCGTGCTGACCGGGACGCCGGGCGGGCCGGTCGGCCGCGCCGGACAGCTGATGGTCACCGGCGGTGCGGTCTCACCCGACGAGCGGTACGTCGCGCTGCGCACCTACACCGACGCCTACGTCTGGCCGCTGAGCGGGTCCGACGTCGCGGGAGCGCTGGCCGGCGAACCCCGCCGGGTCGCCCTGCCGGAGGCCGCCCAGGGCGAGGCGGTGAGCTTCACCGGGGACTCCACCGCGCTCGTCGTCGCGGGGGAGGGGCTGCCCAGCGACGTCACCGTGGTCCCGCTGCCGGCCGCGGCGGCCCCGTCGAGCCCGTCCGCCGAGGCGCGAGCCGCGGAGGGATCGCTGTCCGGCCTGCTCGGCGGTGACGACGGACCGCCCCCGGTCGCGGCCGCCCTGGCCGCTGCCGTGGTGGCCGGCGTGCTGGTCTGGCTCGGCAGCCTGCTGTTCCGCCGGCGCGACTGACGCCGCGCCGGCGACCGGCCCTCCGGCTTCCTCCTGGCGTTCCCGAGCACGCGCAGGGCTCGGGGAGGAGGTCCCTCCTCAGACCCGGCGGAGCACCGTGACGACGCGGCCCAGGACGGTGGCGTCGTCACCCGGGATGGGCTCGTACGCGGGGTTGTGCGGCAGCAGCCAGACGTGGCCGTCGCGCCGCTTGTAGGTCTTCACCGTCGCCTCGCCGTCGATCATCGCGGCGACGATCTCGCCGTTCTCGGCGGTCGGCTGCTGGCGCACGACGACCCAGTCGCCGTCGCAGATGGCTGCCTCGACCATCGAGTCGCCGGTGACCCTGAGCATGAACAGCGTGCCCTCGCCGACCAGCTCGCGGGGGAGCGGGAACACGTCCTCCACCGCCTGCTCGGCCAGCACCGGGCCACCCGCGGCGATCCGGCCGACGAGCGGGACGTAGGTCGGGGTGGGGGTCTCCTCGCCGCCGGCCGGTGCGCTCGCCGTGGGCGCCGCGGTGCCGGGAACGTCGCCGGGCAGGCGCACGTCGAGCGCGCGCGGGCGGTTCGGGTCGCGGCGCAGCCAGCCCTTCTTCTGCAGCACGCTGAGCTGGTGGGCCACCGAGGAGGCCGAGGACAGCCCGACGGCCTCCCCGATCTCGCGCACCGAGGGCGGGTAGCCGCGGCGGTCGATCGAGTCCCGGATCACCTCGAGCACCCGCCGCTGGCGCTGGGTGAGCCCGTCCCCGGTCTCGCCCCGGTCGGGGAAGGTGCGCACCGTCGCCGCCTCGGCCGGCTCCGGTGCGGCCGCCGGCGTGCCGGTCCGGCTCCCGGACGCCCGCCGCGACGAGGTGCCGCCGCCCCGGGTGCCGCTGCCCGACGTCCCGCTCGTGCCCGCCACGTCTCCTCCTCGCCGGCTGTGCCGCCACAGCCCTCGTGTCCACACCCGCCCGGGCGCCGGGCCGGGCCTCCTGGACGGAGCCCCCTGCCGGCCCCCGGCTCCGCCGGCGCCTCCGGGGCGACGGTGGACGGGTGCTGATCGGACGGTAGCGCCTCGGGGCCGGGAGTTCAAACGTGTGTTCGAACCGCCTCGGTGAGGTGTCGGGTCGACCTCGTCGGTGGGATGCGGTAGACATCGCACGGACGTTCGATCGAACGCGTGTTCGATCCGATCGGGACGACGAGGAGGACGGGTCATGGGGAGCGTGCGGCAGGCCGTGCTGGAGTTCGACGCGGCGGTGCAGGTGCCGTGGCGGCCGTTGCTCGCCTCGGGCGACGTGGGGCGCGCCGCCCGGCCCGCCCGCGCGGCGCGGCCGCCGGCGCGCACCGCCCTGCCGGGCTCCGGTCCACGGGTCGCCGGGCACCTGCGTCCGGTGGCGGACCGTCCGGCGACCCCGGAGCGCCGGGCCACGGGTCCCGCCGCCGAGGTGACCCGCACGCGCCGCGACCCGGCGCGTCCCGGCGGTCGGCCGGTGCCGACCGGCCCGGCGGCGGGAGCCGTCCGCGGTGGGTGCACCGCCGCGCCGGCCTCCGTGCGGCTGACCCGCCGGGGGCGTCGGCTCGTCACCGCGCTGGCCCTGGGCGGCGCGGTCGCCCTGGGTTCGCTCATCCCGCCGCTCCTCGACGGCGGCGACGGGGGGCTGCGCCTGGCCGGCGGCAGCAGCGTCGTGGTGGAGCCGGGCGACACGGTGTGGTCGATCGCGGGCGAGGTGGCCGGCGACGAGCGGGACGTGCGGGTGGTGGTCGACGCCATCGAGGAGCTCAACGACCTCGAGGGCTCCGTCGTCGTGCCCGGCCAGGTCCTCCACCTGCCCTGACGGGCTGCGCGGTCCGGACGGGTGGCCGGGGTCGAGGAGCGACAAGGCGAGGCCTCCATGTTCGTCAACCCGTCGTGCCGAGTCGCTGACGCTCGGTGGTCGGAGGCCGATCTACCGTCGGAGCCGTGTCAGCGATCTCAGGCAGCCGGGCCGCCGTCTTCACCCAGCAGTCGCAGAGCGTCGAGGTCTTCCTCGACGGCGCCTGGTGGCCGGGGTCGCTCCTGGGGTGGCGTCACGACGGCGGCGGCTCCTGCGAGGTGTGGGTGCGGGTGAGCGTCGACGGGCGGGACCGGGAGACCTGGACCGACCTCGCCGAGGTCCGCCTGCCGGAGCCCCACCCCGCACCGGCGCCGGCATCCGACGTCGGGGCGGGCCCCTTCGCCGCGCTCGGCGAGGAGTTGCTCCCCGGGGCCACGGCCGTCCCGGCGGTGTCCCTGAGCGAGGCCGCCGCCCGCGAGCAGCGGGTGGCCGGCGTCCTCCCGGCGTCGGCTCCGGCCGCGGTGCGGCGCCGCCGCCGGCACGGCGGGGACGGGACCGCGGAGATGCCCGCCGCCCACGGCGGCACGGCGGGCCGGCACCGGGCCTCGGCCGTGGCGGGTCGCCACCGCGCGGCCGACGCGCTGCCGCAGCCGGAGGAGGCGCCGCGCCCGGCTGCCCGGGCCGAGGTGTCCGCCGACGCGACGGTGCTCATGCCGCGCGCCACCGAGGCCGACTGCCTGACCCGGCCACTGCGTCTCGGTGACCGCGTGCCCCGCCCGCGGCTGGCGCGCCCCGACGAGGCCGTCCGCGGCTGACGCGCCCCCCTTCCGCCCCTCCGGCGGCGCCCCGCACTACACCCCGCCACCCCACCGCGCGACCGGTGACCGTCCGCCGGCGGCGTGTCGCCGGGGCGGGTGTGACAGCTGTGCGCCGGTGGTCACGAAGTCGTCTCGACGGACGGCGCGCCTCGCGTTCCGGCTTGCAGATCTAGTGGAGCCGGACCTAGGGTTCCCCTACATCTAGTAGTTGCACCGCTGTAAGTCCGTCCACAGGCCGATCCTCAGGTCCTCCCCACGACGTCCACCGGATGTCCCCAGGAGGGTCCACAGTCGGCCTCCCGGCTCCGTCGCGCCGGCCGCTCCGGTGACCCCCGCGACGACCGGGCGGACGCGTGGCGGAACACCACCCGAGGGGAGGGGACCGGTCGTGCGCTGTCCCTTCTGCCACAACGCCGACAGCCGGGTCATCGACTCGCGTGAGGCCGACGAGGGGGCGACCACCCGCCGCCGCCGGTCGTGTCCCGCGTGCGGCCGGCGCTTCACCACGGTGGAGGAGGCCGTCCTCGCCGTCGTCAAGCGCAGCGGCGTGAGCGAGCCGTTCAACCGCAGCAAGGTCGTGGCCGGCGTCCGCCGGGCCTGCCAGGGCCGGCCGGTCGACGAGGACCAGCTGCAGAAGCTCGCCCAGCAGGTCGAGGACGCGATCCGCGCCACGGGCGCGGCGGAGGTCCCCAGCCACGAGGTGGGGCTGGCCATCCTGCGGCCGCTGCGGGAGCTGGACGAGGTCGCCTACCTGCGCTTCGCCAGCGTCTACCGCGCCTTCACCTCGCTCGAGGACTTCGAGAAGGAGATCACCGAGCTGCGGGCCCGGCACGTCGCTGCCGGCACCCCGCCGCTGCCTGGCATGCAGGACCCGCCGGTGCGCCGGCGGGGTGGGGGGCGCGGCCAGGCCGCCCCCGACGGCAGCCCCGGTCGATGACGCCCGCCGCTGCCGCCGAGAACGTCAGCACCACCCGCTAGAACGAGAGGCGGCTCTTCCCCAGCCGCCGCAACGCCCACAACACAGGGAGAGCTCCGTGACCGAGACCGAGGATCGCTTGACGGGCCGTACGCGTCGCGCCACGAAGGCGCCGACCAGGGGGAAGGGCCTGAAGGTCAAGCGGGTCTTCACCACCGCCGGGGTGCACCCGTACGACGAGGTGACCTGGGAGCGTCGTGACGTCGTCATGACCAACTGGCGGGACGGCTCGATCAACTTCGAGCAGCGCGGCGTGGAGTTCCCCGCCGAGTGGAGCGTCAACGCCACCAACATCGTCACCACGAAGTACTTCCGCGGCGCCGTCGGCACCCCGCAGCGCGAGACCAGCCTGCGCCAGCTGATCGACCGGGTCGTGCTCACCTACGGGGCGGCCGGCCGCGAGCACGGCTACTTCGCCAGCGAGGGCGACGCGGAGGTCTTCGAGCACGAGCTGACCTGGATGCTGCTGCACCAGTACTTCAGCTTCAACTCGCCCGTCTGGTTCAACGTCGGCACCAGCGCCCCGCAGCAGGTCAGCGCCTGCTTCATCCTCGCCGTCGACGACACGATGGACTCGATCCTGAACTGGTACCGGGAGGAGGGGCTGATCTTCAAGGGCGGCTCCGGCGCCGGCCTGAACCTCTCCCGCATCCGCTCCTCCAAGGAGCTGCTCTCCTCCGGTGGCACCGCCTCGGGCCCGGTCAGCTTCATGCGCGGCGCCGACGCCTCCGCCGGCACCATCAAGTCCGGTGGCGCCACCCGCCGCGCCGCGAAGATGGTCGTCCTCGACATCGACCACCCCGACATCGAGGAGTTCATCGAGACCAAGGCGCGCGAGGAGGACAAGATCCGCGCGCTCCGCGACGCCGGGTACGACATGGACCTCGGCGGCAAGGACATCACCAGCGTCCAGTACCAGAACGCCAACAACTCCGTCCGGGTCTCCGACGAGTTCATGCGCGCGGTGGAGGACGGCACGGACTTCGGGCTGCGCGCCCGCATGGACGGCTCGGTGATCGAGACCGTCGACGCCAGGGACCTCTTCCGCAAGGTCACCCAGGCCGCCTGGGAGTGCGCCGACCCGGGCATCCAGTACGACGACACGATCAACGACTGGCACACCAACCCCGAGACCGGGCGGATCAACGCGTCCAACCCCTGCTCGGAGTACATGAGCCTGGACAACAGCTCGTGCAACCTGGCGTCGCTGAACCTCATGAAGTTCCTCAAGGACGACGGCACGTTCGACGCCCGGACCTTCGTGAAGGCCGTCGAGCTGGTCATCACCGCGATGGACATCTCGATCTGCTTCGCCGACTTCCCGACCGACCCGATCGGTGAGACCACCCGCGCCTACCGGCAGCTGGGCATCGGCTACGCCAACCTCGGCGCGCTGCTCATGGCCACCGGTCACGCGTACGACTCGCGCGGCGGCCAGACCCTGGCCGCGGCGATCACCTCGCTGATGACCGGCACCGCCTACCGCCGCTCGGCGGAGCTGGCCGGCATCGTGGGTGCCTACGAGGGCTTCGCCCGCAACGCCGACGCCCACGCCCGCGTGATGCGCAAGCACGCCGCGGCCAACGACGCCATCCGCCCGGTCGGCGCCGACGACGCCGACGTGCTCAGGGCCGCGACCGCCGAGTGGCAGTCCTGCCTGGAGATCGGCGCCGACAACGGCTGGCGCAACGCGCAGGCCTCGGTGCTGGCCCCCACCGGCACGATCGGCTTCATGATGGACTGCGACACGACCGGCATCGAGCCGGACTTCTCGCTGGTCAAGTACAAGAAGCTGGTCGGCGGCGGGTCCATGCAGATCGTCAACCAGACGGTCCCGCGGGCGCTGCGCAGCCTGGGCTACCAGGACGAGCAGATCGAGGCGATCGTCGAGTACATCGCCGAGCACGGCCACGTGGTCGACGCCCCGAGCCTGCGCCCGGAGCACTACGAGGTCTTCGACTGCGCGATGGGCGAGCGGGCCATCTCCCCGATGGGCCACGTCCGGATGATGGCCGCGGTGCAGCCGTTCATCTCCGGCGCCATCAGCAAGACGGTCAACATGCCGGAGACGGCAACCGTCGAGGACGTCGAGAACATCTACTTCCAGGGCTGGAAGCTCGGCCTCAAGGCGCTGGCGATCTACCGCGACAACTGCAAGGTCGGCCAGCCGCTGTCCGACGCCAAGGCGAAGAAGGCCGACACCAAGGTCGAGGCCGCAGCGCCGGTGACCGCGCTGTCGCACCCGGTGCGCCGCCGGCTGCCGAAGAAGCGGCAGAGCATGACGACGTCGTTCAGCGTCGCCGGCGCCGAGGGCTACATGACCGCGGGGATGTACGAGGACGGCAGCCTCGGCGAGGTGTTCCTCAAGCTGGGCAAGCAGGGCTCGACCCTGGCCGGTGTGATGGACGCCTTCTCCATCTCGCTGTCGATCGCGCTGCAGCACGGTGTGCCGCTGGAGACCTACATCCAGAAGTTCACCAACATGCGGTTCGAGCCGGCCGGCATGACCGACGACCCGGACATCCGGATCGCCCAGTCGGTGATGGACTACATCTTCCGCCGCCTGGCGCTGGACCACCTGCCGGTGGAGACCCGCGCGACCCTCGGCATCTTCAGCGCCGAGGAGCGGGCCGCCCAGGTGTCCGGCTACGGCAGCTCCGCGTCGACCGCCGCGGTGGTCGAGGAGGAGGAGGTCGACCTCGAGGCGCTGCGCAGCTCGGCCCCGACCGAGGCGCCCACCAAGCCGGAGCCCAAGGCGGAGAAGCCGGTCACGGAGGCCCACTCCTCGGCCGAGCTGCTCGAGCTGGTCACCGGCACCGCCACCGACGCGCCGCTGTGCATGACCTGCGGCACGAAGATGCGCCCCGCCGGCAGCTGCTACGTCTGCGAGGGCTGCGGCTCCACCAGCGGGTGCAGCTGACCTGAACGGGCGGGGAAGTCCCGCTGAGCCGGACAGCGATGTCCCAGGACCGGCCAGCGGGACACCCCTGACCGCGGATCGGCCCGTCCACCGGCCCGGCCCCTCCTCGGGGGGCCGGGCCGGTGGCGTCTCGTGCGGCGACGGAGGGCCCTGATCCCCGTGCCGGCGCGCCCCGCGACCGCGGGCCGCCGACCGACGACCTGAGCGCCTCAGAAGACACCGCGTGCGTAGGCGCTCTGCCGCGTGCACGCGCCCTGCGTGCATGCGGCACCCGGAGACCGTCAGACGGTCTCGGGCACCCGCAGGTGCGCGAGGGCGACCTCGAACTCGCCGACGTCCAGGATCTCCGCGCCCATCCGCTGGGTGAACTCCTCGCGCATCTGCCGCCCCATGTCCCGGGTGCGCTCCAGCGCGTCCCGGCTGTCGAAGACGACGGCCCCGGCGCTGAGGCCTTCCCGCCGGTCGATCAGCAGGCTGTTGGCGCAGAATCCGGGCATGTCCTCGAGCCGGGGCATCAGGGCCATCTTGTAGGCGTCGAGGGCCTGCTCTGCCTTCTGCGGGTCGATGCGAGTCCAGGTGATCCGGGCGCAGGCGCCCTCCGGGACGTGGTGGGCGCGGTGCAGGACGGCGACCTCCCACTCCCGGACCTCCGGCTGGCTGCCCCCGAGCATCTGCGCGGCGCGCTCCCGCATGTCGCGCACCCGCTCCCGGGCCGCGGCCATCGCCTCCTCGGTCTCCCACGACGTGGTGACGATGCACCTGCCGCTGCCACGGTCGACGAGCATGGACAGGCCGACGCAGCCGTCCATCTCCCGTACCGCGGGCAGGACCTCGTCACGGACGTGCGCGATCCCCTGGTCCATCGACTGGAGGTCGGCCTGGAGGGTGGTGGTTCGGGCATACATGCCGTGCTCCTCTCGACTGCTGGCTGTCCCCCGTGGCACGGCGACACCCGGCGGCGTCGCCGCGCGACACACGGTCCTCCCCTCGGCCGCCCAGGGGGAGGTGCCGGGATCGCGGGCGCCGTGGGCCCGGCGTGTGCCGACGTGCGGCATGGATTCCATGACCGGTGGACACGGTCACCCCCAACGCCTCGGCCTGCGCACGGACGTGAGGGTGCATTTCCTCCTCGCCCCCAGGAAGTCGCACGGCGGCGGGGACCGCGAGCAGGGCGAGGCGCCCGGCCGACGAGACGGCCCCCGCCGCCACGCCGGGGCGCGCGGTTCGTCGACGGCTTCCGCAGGCCCGAGCCTGCGCCTGCTGCACCGGCGCTCCTGACGCCGCCCACGGCCCCGGCCGCGCCGCCGACGGCGCCAGCGGTTCCCCTCACCGGGCTGCTCGGCTTCGCCGTCATCGACGCGCAGACCACCGGCCTGTCCCCGACAGCCACCGCATCCTCGAGCTGGCCATCGTCGCGCACCGACCCGGCCGGGCGAGTGGTCGACGAGTGGGTGTGCCGGTTCCACCCCGAGGGCCCGGTCGGCGCCACCCACATCCACGGCAGCACTGGTGCCGAGGTCGCCGGCGCACCGCGCTTCGCCCAGGTGCGGCCCGAGCCGGTGGCGTCTCGCTGCAGGCAGCGGGCCGGCGGGTGCGGCCCTACCCTCCGCTGCAGCACGACGGCGCCGCGCTGCGCCGGCACCCGGGAGGCGCCGTGACCGACAGCCCGCGCGGACGGACCCGGCCCGACGTCGGATCCGTCGCCGCGATCCGCACCGAGCTGGCCGCGCTCGCCGACGCAGAGCGTGCCGCGGGCATGGCCCGCTACTTCCAGGTGCGGCCGGGCGGCTACGGGGAGGGCGACCGGTTCCTGGGGATCGCGGTGCCGCCGCAGCGGCGGATCGCCCGGCGGCACGCCGCGGCCGCGACCCTGGCTGACGTCGAGGAGCTGCTGGGCAGCCCGTGGCACGAGGAGCGGCTCACCGCGCTGTTCGTCCTCGTGCACCGCTTCGACCGTGCGGACGACGACGAGCGGGACCGGATCGTGCAGCTCTACCTCGCCCGGCGGAACAGGGTGGACAACTGGGACCTGGTGGACGCCTCGGCGCCGTACCTGCTCGGCCCCTGGCTGCTCGCCCGCGACCGGGCCGACGACTGGGCACTGCTCGACGAGTTGGCCGCCTCGGCGTCGGTGTGGGACCGCCGGATCGCGGTGATGGCCACGTTCGCCGGCGTCCGGGCGGGGCGTCCCGAGGCGACCCTGCGGCTGGCCGACCGGCTGCTCGGCGACCCCGCGGACCTGGTGCAGAAGGCCGTGGGCTGGATGCTGCGGGAGGTCGCGAACCGGGACCGGGTCCGGGTGGAGACCTTCCTCGCGCCGCGCTACCGCCGGATGCCGCGCACGATGCTCCGGTACGCGGTCGAACGGCTGCCCGCGGACCGGCGCCGCGACTACCTCGCCGGGCGGGTCTGACCGCCCGGCCCCTCGACGCGGGCCGGCCGGCGCCGTGCGAGCATCCGGGGCGTGCTGTGGCGGGGGCGGACGGAGCTGCCCCGCGAGGTCGGCATCCTCGCCGTCGTCGCCTTCGTCGTCGCGCTCGGCTTCGGCATCGTCGCCCCGGCCATCCCGCTGTTCGCCCGGTCCTTCGGCGTCGGGACGACGGCCGTCGGGCTCGCCGTCAGCGCCTTCGCGTTCTTCCGCTTCGTCTCCGCCTTCGGCGGCGGCTCCCTGGTCGAGCGGTTCGGCGAGCGCGCGGTCCTGTCGGCCGGCCTCGGCATCGTCGCGGTCACCACCGGGCTGGCCGGGCTGGCGACGTCCTTCCCGCTCTTCCTCGTCCTCCGCGCCGCCGGAGGCGTGGGCAGCGCCATGTTCACCGTCGCCGCCCTCTCGTTGCTGCTGCACGTCGCCCCGCCCTCGCACCGCGGACGCGCCGCGGCGACGTGGCAGGGCGGGTTCATCCTCGGCGGGATCGCCGGCCCGGCGGCCGGCGGGCTGCTCGCCGAGCTGTCCCCGCGGCTGCCCTTCTTCCTGTACGCCGCCTTCCTGGTCCTCGCCGGCTCGGTCGCCATGGTGCTGCTGCGCCCGTCGGTGAGCCCGCAGCGGTCCACCGCACCCGCGGCGACCGGTCCCGACCTCGGCGCCGACCCGGTCGGCCTGGGGACGGCCCTGCGCTCGCGCGTCTACCTGACCGCGCTGGTGGCCAACCTCGGTGTGGGCTGGGTGCTGTTCGGCGTGCGCAACTCGCTGGTGCCCCTGTACGTCACCGAGGAACTGGGCCGGACCGTCGCCTGGGCCGGCGCCGGCCTGCTGGCGGGCTCGGTGGCGCAGGCCCTCGGCCTGCTGCACTCCGGTCGCCTGGCCGACACGTGGGGACGGCGTCCCGCGCTCGTCCTCGGCGCCGCGCTGGCCACGGTCTCGACAGCGGCCCTGGTGCTGCCCCCGGCCCTGTGGGTGTTCCTGCTGTCGATGGCGCTCTTCGGCCTGGGCGCCTCGTTCCTCGCCAGCGTCCCGGCGGCGCTGGTTGCCGACGTCAGCCCGGCCCGCGGCGGCCGGGTGGTGGCGGTGTTCCAGATGTCGGCCGACCTCGGCGCGATCGCCGGACCGCTCGTGGCCGGCTGGCTCACCGACGTCGCCTCCTACCAGGCGGCCTTCGCCGTCACCGCGGCGGTGCTGGCCGCCGGGTTCGTCGCCGCCCTCACGCTCCCGCGGACGGCGGGCACAACCGTCCGGAGGTAGGCCGGGACGGACCGCGTGGCCCTGGCTGCTCGACCAGCCCCCGGTGTGGCTGTCGGCCGGCTTCGGGCTCGTCTGCGCCGTCGCCACCTGCGCGGTCCTGTGGGATCGCAGGACGGCTCCGCGGCCGGCGCTGGCTCCCCGGGCGGTGCTGACCGCGGCCTGGTCCACCGGCGGCCGGCCGGCGTCCGTGGTAGGCACCGGGCACGGCAGACGACAGGAGGACGACGTGCAGGCAGTGCTCGTGGAGCGGACCGGTGGCCCCGAGGTGCTGACGGTCCGGGAGCTGCCCGACCCCGAGCCCGGCGAGGGCACGGTGCTGGTCGACGTCGAGGCCGTGGGCGTCAACTTCCGGGACGTCTACGAGCGCGAGGGCCGTCGGCCCTACGGTGGCGACCTGCCCAGGGTCGTCGGCGCGGAGGGCGCGGGCACCGTCGTCGGCACGGGGGAGCGGGTGGCCTGGCTCGACGTCGCGGGCAGCTACGCCGCCCGGGTCGCCGCGCCGCGGGAGAAGCTCGTGCCGGTGCCCGACGGGGTGCCCCTCGACGTCGCCGCCGCCGTCCTGCTGCAGGGCTGCACGGCCCAGTACCTGGCCGCCGACTCGTATCCCGTCGCCGCGGGCGACTGGGTGGTCGTGCACAGCGCGGCCGGAGGCGTCGGGCTGCTGCTGACCCAGCTGGTCCGCGAGTGCGGGGGTCACGTGCTGGCCACCGTCTCGACCGAGGAGAAGGCCGAGCTCGCGCGGGGAGCCGGCGCCGACGACGTCGTGGTCGGGTACGACGGCTTCGCGGAGCGGGTCCGTGAGCTGACCGGCGGTGAGGGCGCCGCGGCCGTCTACGACGGCGTCGGGCGGACGACGTTCGCCGCGGGGCTGACCGCGCTGCGGCCGACCGGCCGGATGATCGTGTACGGCGCCGCCAGCGGCCAGCCCGAGCCGCTGGAGGTGCAGACCCTCGCGGCGCACGGCTCGCTCTACGTCCAGCGGCCGACCCTGGCCACGTACACGCGCACCCCGGAGATGCTGCGCGAGCGCGCCGGCGCGGTCCTGGAGATGGTCGCCACCGGCCGGCTCGACGTCCGCGTCGGCGGCCGGTACCCGCTGGCCGAGGCCCGGCGGGCGCACGAGGACCTCGAGGGACGACGGACCACCGGCAAGCTGCTCCTGACGGTCTGAGGTCAGCAGTCCGGGGAGGGGTGGTCCACTGTCGCGGTGAGCACCGCCGACCTCGACGTCCTGCTGGCGAAGCTCGCACCCGGGGTCGCCGACCTGGTGCGCGCTGCCGACGAGCTCGTCCACCGGGTGGACCCGGACGTCGTCCGGGTCGTCTGGCCGCACCAGGGCACCGTCGGCTACGGCGTCGGACCGGCCAAGACGCGTGAGCACTACGCCTACCTCGCCACGTTCGCCCGGCACCTGAACCTCGGCTTCAACCACGGCGCGTCCCTGGAGCACGGCGGCCTGCTCGACGGCACCGGCATCGCCTTCCGGAAGCTGACCGTGCGCCACGTCGACGACCTCGACGACCCGCGCCTGGTGCCGCTGCTGCGCGCCGCCCGTGCCGAGCGCCTCACGGCCCTCGGCCGGGACTGACCCCGGCCGGACGCGCTCGGGGCGACGCCCCGGACCCCTGGTCCGGCCGGTGGACGCCGGGTCAGCGCTGCTGCGCGCGGTCGATCGCCGCCTGCTCCCGGTCGGCCCGGGCGGCGGCCCGGTCCCGCGAGGCCTCCTCGCGGTCGGCCCGGGCCGCCTCCCTGTCCCGGGCGGCGGCGCTGCGGTCCCGTTGCGCCTCCGCGCGGTCCGCCTCGTCGGCGGCGCGGTCGGCCCGCGCGGCCTGCTCGCCGGCGGTCACCCACTCGTGCCGGGTGGCCCGCACCTGTTCGTCGATCAGGGACTGCTCGTCCTCCGCCTCGACCGGCCCACCGGCCGGCGACGTGCCCTGTGCGGCCCAGCGGGCGGCGTCGGCGTCCCACTGCTCGGCGTCGAGCGCCCGGTCCCCGGCAGCCCGCGCGCGATGGACGGCGCGGTGGTGGCGTCGGTCGGCGGTCCGGTCGCGTTGCTGGGCCGCCCGGTCGCGCGCATCGGCCGCGTCGTCCCGTTCCGCGGCCGCGTCCTCCCGGTCGTCGGCGGCCTCCACCCGTGCCCGGACCCGGTCGGCCGGGTGCTGTCCCGCCGTCGGTGCGTCGTCCGACACGGCGCGCTCCTCTCCTGGCCTGCGTTCCCCTGTCGGCTGCTGCGGCGCGGGTCCCGTCCGTCGCCGCGGGAGGTGGCGAGTGGCTACGGCTCCATCCTGGCCCCTCCCGGACCGTCCGTCATGGGGCCTCGGTCGGATGACCATGCGCAGCGGTGCATGACTGTGCTGCGATGATGCGCTCTCGTCGGTCGCCGCCCCTGCAGCCACCGCGGTGGCGGGATGAGCGCGATCGACGTGCGGGTGTGCTTGCTGGGGAACTCCTTCACGGCCGGCGTCGGTGACCCCACCGGCGCGGGCTGGGTCGGTCCGGTGGGGGCGGCCCGTCGCGCGGGCCGGCACCTGACCGGCTACGGCCTCGGCGTGCGCCGGGACACCTCCGTCGACGTGGCGCGGCGCTTCGCGGCCGAGGCGTCGTGGCGGCTGCGGGACGGCGACCGGTACGGGGTGGTCGTCGCGGTCGGCCTGAACGACGTCGTCCTGGACGGCGGGCGCCCGAGCGTGGCGCCCGAACGGTCGCTCGCCGCGCTGGCCGAGGTCCTCGACGGCGCGGCCGCGCGGGGCTGGCCGGCGATGGTGGTCGGCCCGCCCGCGGTTGCTGACGCGGGCGAGAGCGCCCGGGCCGCCGACCTCTCCACCCGGATGGCGGGGCTGTGTTGCGGCGCGTGCGGCACCGTTCGTCGACACGACGGCGTTGGCCGCGGACCCGGTGTGGGTCGGGGAGGTCGGCGCCGGCGACGCGTACCACCCGTCCACCCGCGGCTGCGCCCGCCTGGCCGCGCTCGTCGAGCCGGTGTTCCTGCGCTGGCTGGCCGCGCGGGTGGCGGCTCAGTAGCGCGCGCCCAGTTCGTCGACGTAGCGGGCGGTCACCGGGACGGCGATCCCGTGCCGGGCGGCCGCGCGGACGACCGCGCCGCCGATCGCGTCCAGCTCGATGGGTCGGCCGGCCGCGGCGTCGCGCTGCATCGACGAGCGCATGCCCGCGGGGACGCCGTCGAAGAAGTCGACGACCTGCTCCTCGTCGGCGGGCGCGCCCTCGGCGCGGGCGACGGCGGCGACCTCGCCGACGATGGCGATCAGGTCCTCGCGCCGCGACTGCCGGACCTCGCCGGCGGTCGCCTGTGCGGCCGTGGTGAGGAGGGCGAGCGGGGCGAGGAAGTTGAGCTTGCTCCACAGCGCGGCCGGCTCGTCGTCCCCGACCCGCGTGGGAACGCCCGCCTGCCGCAGCGCGTCGGCCAGTCGCTGCACCCGCTGCTCGAGCCCGCCGGCGGCGACGAGGTCGACGGTCACGAACGGACTGCCGTGCTCGATGACGCCCGGCGCGGTGCGGGTGCTCTCGACCCGGATCGTCGCCGGCACGACGCCGGCGGCCGGGTAGCGCCGCCGCAGCCGGTCGACGTGCTCGACGCCGTTGAGCAGCGGGACGACGAGTGCGTCGCCCAGGACGTCGGCCGGCACCCGCTCCAGGGCGTCGTCCAGGTGGGTGGCCTTGACGCACACAAAGAGGACGTCGACCGGCCCGGCCAGTCGCTCCGCGGCGTCCACCGGGGTGGTGAAGTCGCCGAACAGCCCGCTTCCCACCCGGATGCCGTCGGTGCGCAGCCGCTCCGCCGTCGTCGCGCTCGCGAGGCAGGTGACCGCCGCGCCCGCTCGTGCCAGCAGCGCCGCGAGCAGGCCGCCGACCCCGCCGGGGCCCAGCACCGCCACGCGCAGTCCGTCCACTCGGTTCGTCACGCCGACATGCAAGCAGAGCCCGGAGGGGGGACCAGCGGCACGGCCATGAGGACGTCGTCGACGTACTCGCCGTCCAGGAGGAACTCGCCGCGCCGCACGCCCTCCACCTCGAAGCCGCAGGAGGCGTACAGGGCCCGGGCGCCGGTGTTCGTGGCCAGCACCTGCAGCGACAGTCGCCGGGCGCCGCGCCGCCGGGCCTCCTCGATCGCGGCGACCAGCAGCGCCCGGCCCACGCCACGGCGCTGCGCGGCCGGGTCGACCGCCAGCCCGTTCACCTGGCGGACGTGCCGGTGGGACGGCAGCTCGGTGGGACGGCGCAGCTTCACGTAGCCCACCACCTCGCCGTCGAGCTCGGCCACGAGGACGTCCTCGGGCGGGTCCTTGGCGAAGAAGTCGACGTCCTCGGGCCACAGCGGCGCGGGGGCCACGGCAGGCGACCACGTCGCCCGGTCCAGGGCCGCGAGCCGGCGTTCGTCGTCCCCGGTGGCGACGCGGATGGAGAGCCCGCTCGCCGCTCGTGCACCGTCCACCCGGCGACGCTAACCGCCGGCGATGAGTCGGGCCCGGCCGGCCGGTCACACACCGGGAGGACGATGACGGGAGGACCCGATGGCCCGGGTGATCGCGGGGATGACCGTGTCGCTGGACGGCTTCGTGCAGGACGCCGAGGGCAGCGCGGCCGCGCTGTACCCGGACCTGGCGGACCTGCAGGACTCGCCCTACCTCAGAGCGGTGCAGGAGGAGACCGGCGCGGTGCTGATGGGCCGGCGGACCTTCGACATGGCCGGCGACACCGACAGCTACGCCGACACCTACGAGCTGCAGGTGCCGATCTTCGTCCTCACCCACACGCCACCGGCGGTCGCACCCAAGCGCAACGAGCGGCTGTTCTTCACGTTCGTGACCGACGGCGTCGAGTCCGCCGTCGCCCGGGCCGCCGAGGCAGCGGGGGAGCGCGCCGTGACCGTGGTCGGCGGCGTGGACCTCAACCGGCAGTTGCTCGCCGCGGGCCTGGTCGACGAGCTGCGCGTCGACGTCATGCCGGTCCTCCTCGGGGCCGGGCTGCGACTGTTCGACGGCACGCCGCCGATGGCCCTGGAGAAGCTCGGCATCGACGACGTCGGCGCGCGCACCAGCCTCCGGTTCGGCGTCCCGCCGTCCGCCCGCCGGTCCGGGTGAGACCTCCCGGCAGGTTCCGATGGCCACGCCCGCTCCCGTCCCCCGTCTCCGGAGCGCTGGTCCGTGGACAGCGGCACGACGGCGCGGCAGCCGTCCACCACGCCGGCCACGGTCGCCCGGGGCGGCGGCCGGTCCCGGCTCAGGTACGGGCGGCGGCCGGGCGCACCTGGGCGAGCACGAACCCGGCCACGACGTCGTGCACCGCGTCGCGGTCGTGCTCGTTGAGGACGTCGTGCAGGTCGCCGGGGAAGGTGCGCAGCGTCGCCCGGGGGAGCCGGGCGACCAGCGCCCGCGAGTGCTCGACCGGGACCATCGGATCGCACTCGCCGTGCAGGAACAGGGTCGGCATCGACGGCCGGCCCTCGGCCACCCCCGCCGCCACCGCGGGCCAGGCGGCCTCCACCGCCTCGATGGTCTGCCGGGGGACGGGCCCGCGGTGCACCAGCGGGTCGTGCCGCAGCGCGTCCAGGTACGCGGGGTGGGTGCTGAACATCGTGCTGGGGTCGGGGTCCGGGACGTCGTCGGCCTCCTGGGCCATCAGGGCCTCGACCCAGGGCAGGCACTGGGCCGGGGGGGCGGAGACGACCAGGGCCTGCGCCAGATCGGGGGACCGCTGGGCCAGCAGCAGTGCGGCCACGCCGCCACCGGAGTGCCCCATGAGCACCAGGGGCCGGTCGGGGTGCTGGGCCCGGGCCAGCTCGGCGAGGGTGCGGGCGTCGTCGACGTAGTCGTCCCAGGTGACCATCAGGTCGCGCTCGCCGTCGCTGCGCCCGTGCCCGATCGCGTCCAGCGCGTGCACCGCGATCCCGTCGGCGGCCAGCCGGCGTCCGAGGGGCTCGTAGAGGCCCAGGTGCTCGCCGAAGCCGCCGTGGCAGAAGACGACGACGGCGCGGACGTCTCCCTCGGGCAGCCAGGCCTCGTGGTGGATGCGGCCACGGGAGCCGTCGAAGAAGGGCATCGCGGCCCCTCCCTCCGGGTCGGGCGGACGGGACCCCCGCTGCGGGGATCCTCCTCGCCGGCCGCACCGGCCGGAGGGGTCCTCCGACCCCGCCCCGCGGTCAGACCCGGGGGTCGCGCCGCCTCCAGCCGGCCACCCCGGTGAGGACGACGAGGACCAGCCCCAGCACGGCCAGCCAGAACAGGCCCTCGACCACGGCGCCGACGACGGTGACCACCAGCCAGACGAGCAGCAGGACGCCGAGGAGTCGCAGCACGGCACACCTCCGGTGCAGCGGGGGTCCCAGCGTAGGACCGGGGCGGCCCGGTTCGAGACCTCGCGGTCGGGCAGGATCGCACCCATGGCGTACCGCGCAGCTGACGACCGCTACGACTCGATGACCTACCGGCGCACCGGCCACAGCGGCCTGGACCTGCCGGCGGTCAGCCTCGGTCTGTGGCACAACTTCGGGGACGACGTCCCCTTCGACCGGCAGCGCGACATCCTGCGCCGCGCCTTCGACCTCGGCGTCACCCACTTCGACCTGGCCAACAACTACGGACCGCCCTACGGCTCGGCCGAGACCAACTTCGGCCGGCACCTCCGTGACGACTTCCGCCCGTACCGCGACGAGCTGGTCATCTCCACCAAGGCGGGCTACGACATGTGGCCCGGCCCGTACGGCCAGGGCGGCGGTGGGCGCAAGTACGTGCTGTCCAGCCTGGACCAGTCGCTGGGCCGGATGGGCCTGGAGTACGTCGACCTCTTCTACTCCCACCGGCCGGACCCGACCACGCCGCTCGAGGAGACGATGGGCGCGCTGCACAGCGCCGTCCAGGCCGGCAAGGCCCTGTACGTCGGCATCTCGTCGTACGCCCCGGAGGACACCGCGAAGGCCGCGGAGATCCTCGCCGACCTCGGGACGCCGCTGCTGATCCACCAGCCGTCGTACTCGATGCTCAACCGCTGGATCGAGACCGAGGGCCTGCTCGACACCCTCGAGGACGTCGGGGCCGGCTGCATCGCCTTCTCGCCGCTGGCCCAGGGGATGCTCACCGGCAAGTACCTGGATGGCGTCCCGGAGGGCTCGCGTGCCAGCCAGGGCAAGTCGCTGTCGACCGACCTGCTCACCGGGGAGGCGCTGGGCCACGTCCGCGCGCTCGATGACATCGCGCAGAAGCGCGGGCAGAGCCTGGCGCAGATGGCGCTGGCCTGGGCGCTGCGCGACCCGCGCGTCACGAGCGTGCTCATCGGCGCCAGCAGCGTCGGCCAGCTGGAGCAGAACGTCGGCGCCCTGGACCGGCTGGACTTCTCCGACGACGAGCTCACCGCGATCGACGAGCACGCCGTCGACTCGGGCATCGACCTCTGGGAGGCCCCCCGCACGGCCTGAAAGAGGACCCCGTCCTCCCCACCCCTCGCAGGCTCGGGGCGGTGCCCTGGACGGGGCCGGGGACAGGGGGTCCTCTCTCAGGCGTCGCGCTCGACGAGCGTCGCGAGCCGGTCCAGGGCCATCCGCCAGCCGAGCTCGTTGTCGGCGGGGGCCACGGCGTCGGGCACCCCGTCGTGGACGGCGGTCAGCTCGGTGCCGCCGTCGTCGGCGTGGGCCAGCGTGATGGTGCTGGTCATCTCGCCCTGCAGGGTGGGGTCGGGGGTCTCGAAGACGTCGACCTCGACCACCAGCTCGTCGGGCACCAGGCGGACGAAGCGGCCGCGGTAGGTGTCGGTGTGAGCCGTCGTCTTGCCCTGCGCGCCCGGCTCGTCGTAGGTGAGCGAGACGCGCAGCGCGCCGCCCTCGCGGGCGTCGAACTCGTGTACCCGGCACGTCATGCCCGCGGGGACCTTCCACCGCGCGACGGCCTCGGGGTCGAGCAGGGCGCGGTAGACGGCGGCGCGCGGCGCGGCCAGGTGCCGGCTCACCCGGGTCGTGGTCACGGGCGCCATCGTGCCGCACGGTATTGACGGTCGTCGATCCCTGTCGTCATGCTGGGCCTTGCATCGACGAGCGTCGATGTCCTATGCCCGAGGAGGTCCCCGTGTCCCGGATCCAGCTCGCCCTGCGCGTCGCCGACCTCGACGCCGCCGTCGACTTCTACGCCCGGCTGTTCGGCACCGCGCCCGCCAAGCGCCGTCCCGGCTACGCCAACTTCGCCGTCGCCGAGCCGCCGCTGAAGCTTGTCCTGCTCGAGGGCGCCGCCGGGGAGCCCACGCGGATGGACCACCTCGGCGTCGAGGTGCCCACGACCGACGAGGTCGCCGCGGCCACCGTCCGGCTGGCCGACGCCGGCCTGGCCACCCGCGTCGAGGAGGGGACGACGTGCTGCTACGCCGTCCAGGACAAGGTGTGGGTGACCGGCCCGGGCGGGGAGCCGTGGGAGGTCTACACGGTCACCGCCGACGCCCGCCCCGACCTGGAGGGCCGCACCGAGGAGGAGCTGTCCGCGGTGGGCGGCGACGGCCGCTGCTGCGCCGGCTCGGCGGCCGGCTGCTGCTGACCGCTGCGGCCGCGTGGCAGGGTCGGCCGCGTGGATCTCGACGAGGTGGCCGATGAGCTGTACGCGGTGCCACCCGGCGAGTTCGTCGCCGTCCGCACGCAGCGCCAGGCGGACGCCCGCGCCGCGGGGGACCGCACCCTCGCCCGCGAGATCGGCGCGCTGCCCAAGCCCACCGCCGCGGCGTGGGTGTGCAACCTGCTGGTCCGCGGGCAGCGCGCGGAGATCGAGGGGCTGGTCGAGCTCGGTGGGCTGCTCCGCGAGGCGCAGGAGAACCTCGCCGGGGACCAGCTGCGGGCGCTGGACCGCCAGCGCTCCCAGCTGCTGACCGCGCTCACCCGCCAGGCGACCGCGCTCGCCCGGGAGCACGGCATGCGGGTGGGCGGCACCGTGGAGACCCAGGTCGCGGACACGCTGCGCGCCGCGATGGCCGATCCGGAGGCCGGCGAGGCGCTGCTGTCCGGGCGGCTCACTGGCGCAATGTCCTACAGCGGCCTGGGGACGACGGGCAGCCGGCCGGCGCTGCGGCTGGTGCCGGCGCGCCCGGAGCCGCAGCAGGAGCCGGCCCGGTCGCGCGGCGGCACCGCGGCCGCCCGCCGACCCCGGGAGGAGGAAGCGCGGGGGGCCGCCGAGGAGGTATCGCGCCGCCCCGAGGAGGAGGCACGCCGGGCGGCCGAGGAGCGCCGCCGGCGGGAGCTCGAGGAGGCGCGCGCCGCGGCGGAGGAGGCCGCCGCGCTGGCCGCCGAGGCCGTCGCCGCGGCCGAGGAGGAACGGCACCGGGTCGACGACCTCGACGCGCGCCGCGCCGACCTGCAGGCGCGGGCCGAGGAGCTGGCCGACGAGCTCGCCCGCACCGAGGAGGAGGCCGCGCGGACCGCCGAGGAGCTCGCGCGGGCCGAGCGGCACCGGCGGACCGCCGAGCGGCACGCCACCGAGGCGACCGCCGCCCGTGACCGCGCCCTGGCCGCGCTCCGGGCCCTCGAGGAGGGCTGACCCGGACCCGCCGACCGGCCCCCGTGCCCGCGGTGGTCACGGCCCCGGCGTGGTGCGGGGCCGACGCCGGGGGAGGGCGAGCACCCCGATGGTGACGGCGGGGGGAGCACAGGCGACGAACACCGTGGTGAGGCCCGCCGCCCCGGCGACGGCGCCGGCCAGGGGAGGGCCGACGACGAGTCCGAGGGCCATGGCCAGCATCGCGGTGGTGATCCCGGTGGCGGGGGTCCGCGGGACCAGGGTGTTGTTCCAGATGAGGAGCAGTCCGACGATCGCGATGAAGCTCGCGCCGTAGAGGACCGCGGAGACCAGGACGAGGCCGGGTGCGGCAGCCAGGAGCAGGCAGGACGCGGCGAGGGTCGATGCCGTCACCGCCAGCAGGCGGGGGAGCGAGGTCCTCTCCAGCAGCGCCCCGATGATCCCTCCGGCGACACCGCTGACGCCGACGAGGGTCTGGAAGACCCCGCCGCTGATCTCCCCCAGTGGCGCCTGGGCGGTGGCGGCCTCCACCCCGAAGGTCGAGTAGCAGCCGGCGACGAGACCGGCGAGGAACGCCGCGACCAGCAGCCGCGCCCCCTGCTCCCGGGCCACCGCCACCAGGCCTCCGCCACCGGTGGAGCCGTGGGTGCGGGGGGCCCGCTGGGGCAGGGTGCGGACCGCCCAGATCGTGGCCAGGAGTGCCGCGGCGGCGAATGTCCACCAGGCCACCCGCCAGGAGCCCGTGGCGAGCAGGCTCACCGGCCCGGCCACGGCGACGCCGTAGGCGGTACCCGAGTTGATGACCCCGTGGCCGCGTGCCCGGCGGTCCGCGGGCAGCTGTTCCTCGACCGCGTCCACGTAGGCGGGCCACACCAGCGCCGGGCTCGCGCCGGCGACGGCGACACCGACCCCGAGGCTGAGCGGGCCGCCGGCCGCGGCGCACACCGCCATCCCCGCGGCGGCGGCCGCCCCGCCGGCCATCACGGTGACCCGCGACCCGAACCGGGACAGCAGGGCGGGGCAGGCGAGGGACGCGACCAGGTAGCTGCCGTACCCGGCGCCGCCGATGACGCCCAGCTGGCCCAGCGACAGGGCCAGGGTGTTCCGCATCTGCGGCAGCAGGAGCCCGTAGCCGTAGCGGGCGAGCCCGAAGGCGACCGCCACCACGGCCAGTCCCGACCCGATCAGCGCCCACGGTCGGACCTGGTCGGCGCTGGTCGCGGTGCCGGCCGGGGCGGCGCTCACGCCGGGTCGCCGTCGTCCCGGGGGCTGCAGTCGAACGGGCACCCCGGCGCCTGCCGGCAGGCGGTCACGTCGCACAGCCGGCAGGTGCGCAGCACCTCCGTCCGGCTGCTCGCCAGCGCGGTCACCAGGTCCGGGAGCAGGTGCTCCAGCACCGAGCGCTCGTCCGCACCGAGGACCTCCACCACCTGCCGCACCGCGTCCTCGCGGGCCCGCAGGACCCGTCGGGCCGTCTCGGTCCCCGCGTCGGTGAGCCGCAGCAGGACGGTGCGCCGATCGGTGGGGCTGGATCCCCGCGTGACGAGGCCCTGGCCCTCGAGACGGTCGACCAGCCGCACGCCACCGGAGCCGCCCACCCCGACCACAGCGGCCAGGTCGGACACGGACCTGTCGGGGTGGTGGTGCAGGTGCACGAGGACGGCGGCCGCCGCGCCACCCGCGCCGACGGCCGCCTCGGTCGCGGCGGCCACCCGATCGCCGACCGCGAGGGCGAAGGCCCCCAGCAGGTTCTCCAGCCGCTCCATGGCGTGATCCTATGACTGACTCAGTCATATATCACGCCGGGTGTGGCAGGGGCGCTGTCCGGCCGGTGGGCTCCGCCGGCTCAGCCCATCGTCTTCTGACCGTCCAGGGACTCACGCAGGATGTCGGCGTGCCCGGCGTGCTGGGCGGTCTCGGCGATGATGTGCAGGAACACGCGGCGGGCCGAGCGGGTGGCGCCCGGCTCGAACCACGGCGCCTCCGGCAGCGGGTGGGAGGCGTCGAGGTCCGGCAGCGTGCGCACCAGCTCGTCGGTGCGCCGAGCGACCTCCTCGTAGTGGGCCAGGACGCCGTCCAGCGTCTCGTCGGGGCCCAGCCGGAACTCCTGGGCCCAGCGCTCCATCTGCTCCGGGTCGTCGGGCCCCGGCATGGAGCTCGGCCCCTCCAGCACGAACCGCACCCAACCGGCCTCCTGGGAGGCGACGTGCTTGAGCAGCCCGCCGAGGGTGAGTTCGCTGGCGGTGGTCCGCTGCCGGGCCTGCTCCTCGGTGAGGCCCCGGACGGTGAAGCGGAGGAAGTGCCGGTGGGCGGCCAGCGCCTCCAGCAGGTCCGCCCGCTCGCCGGTCGGTGTCGTCGTGGCCATGGGATCGCCTCTCGGATGTCCTGCGTGCTGGCGAGGACGACGCTAGGGACGGCAACGGTCAGATCCTGACCGCAATGCGCGGCAGGATCCCGGCATGAGCGATCCGTCCGCGCGCACCCTCCGCCTGCTCTCCCTGCTGCAGCAGCGCCGGTACTGGGCCGGACCCCACCTCGCCGACCGGCTCGGCGTCTCGGTGCGCACCCTGCGCCGGGACGTCGACCGGCTCCGGGAGCTCGGCTACCCGGTCGAGGCGCAGCGCGGTGTCGACGGGGGCTACCAACTCGCCCCGGGCGCCGCCCTGCCCCCGCTGGTGCTCGACGACGAGGAGGCGGTGGCCCTGGCCGTGGGCCTGCAGACCGCCGCGCAGAGCGCCGTCGCCGGGACGGCGGAGTCGTCGGTGCGGGCGCTGGCCAAGGTCGTGCAGGTGATGCCCGCGCGGCTGCGGCGCCGGGTGGAGGCGCTGCGTGCGGTGACCGATCCCGTGCCGTGGGCGGGTCCGGGGCAGCTCGTCGACCCGGAGGCGCTGACCGTCGTCGCCCAGGCCTGCCGCGACGGCGAACGGCTGTCCTTCGCCTACACCGCCGCCGACGCCACCCCGTCGGATCGCCGGGTCGAACCGCACCGGTTGGTCACCCTCGGCCGGCGCTGGTACCTGGTCGGCTACGACCTCGACCGCGGCGACTGGCGCAGCTTCCGCCTCGACCGACTGACCCGGCCGCGGCCGACCGGCGCGCGGTTCGCGCCGCGGCGCCTGCCGGCCGAGGACGCCGTCGCCTTCGTCCGGGCCGGCACGACCGGACTCGGCGCCCCGGTCTCCGTCGAGTTCCTCGTCGCGGCCCCCGCCGACCGGGTGCGGGCCCGGATCGGCCGGTGGGCGCGGGTCGAGGACGACGCCCCCGGCTCCAGCCGGGTGCAGATGGAGGCCGACGGGCTGGACTGGCCGGCGTTCGCCATCGGCACGGTGGGCGCCGAGGTGTCCGTCGTCTCGCCGCCGGAGTTGCTGTATCAGCTGCACGAGTGGGGACATCGGTTCAGCAGGGCCGGTTCTGTCGTACCCCAGGGCGAGCATGGGGACCGTCCCACCGAGGGGAGGTCGCAATGACCCGCACCGTGACCAGCATCGAGACGCTGGACCTGGAGATCGCCGTCGCCTACATCGCGCTCGGTGTCGCCCGGAGCGCCGCGACCCACAGCCCGTCGGCGGAGAACGTGCGGCGGGTGGCGGAGGCCGAGGCCGACGTCGACGCCCTGCTCGACCAGCGCCTCACGGCCGCCTGAGGCGCGTTATGTGTGTTGACCTATGCAATCTCGAGGTCGGCGGCGTGAACGCGTAGCAGGGTGTGCGCGGCGATCGTGGCGGCGGTGCGGGTCAGCAGGCCCCAGAAGGTGTGGGCGCCGTGGGGGGCCAGCTCCATCCGGTCGGTGAGGTCGCCGAAGGTGACCTCGATGTAGTTGCGCCAGCAGGCGATCACCCGGCGCAGCGTTCTGGGCATGTTGGGCCGCTGGGCCTTGGTGGGCGGGGTGAGCACGGCGATGCCACGGGCGGCGCATGAGGCGGCGAAGGCCCGCCCGGCGAAGCCCTTGTCGACGAGCAGGTCGCACGGGGGTGGACCGACCTCGAGCAGGTCGGCGGCGACGTCGCGTTCGTTGACCGCGGCCGGCACGATGCTCCAGGCGCGCACCAGCCGGGTCCCCAGATCGGTCCGGATCGCCAGCCGGAAGCCGTAGAACCACTCGCCGTGCGCGCCGTCGCGGCCGAACCGGGCGACCAGGGCGTTGGGGCCGATCCAGCCGTCGGGGCCGCGGACCCGGGAGGGGTGCTTGACCGGCAGCGCGCTGGTGTCGATCTGGGCGCAGTCATCGACCGGGCACCCGGCCGTCAGCGCGGCGCGCAGCTGCTCGAAGGCCGCCCACAGCCAGCGGATGCGCCGGTTGGCCTGGGACTGGTGGGGCAGCCGGGGGAACAGCGGCGCCCAGTCGCGGGCCACCTCGCCCAGGAAGCCGGCCTCGCTGCGCCGGCCCAGCAGATGGCGCACCAGCGCGATGGTGAGCAGTTCGGCGTCGCTGCAGGCCGGGGGCGGACCCGGCCGGGCCGGGATGGTGACCTCCCCGGCGGTGATGGCGTCGTCGACGAGCACGTAGACGTGGACGAACAGGTCCTCGGTGGGCAGCATGATGGGCGCCTCTGCGGGCGAGGGGTCTTCGACAACCGCCACGTTCCGCAGAGGCGCCCTCATGTCAAGCGATCAGTTGCCGTGGGCAACCCACATAACGCGCCTGAGGCCCGTCACCCACAGGTGGGTCCGTCGTCCCCGGGGTGCACGAGCGGCTCCGGCGGCGGAGTGGTGGTGGCAACGGCGGGCCGGTCGGCGCCCGCCGTCCGGCCGAACTCCTGAGTGGCCCACACCGAGCCGTCCTCCGCGCAGTGCACACCGACGCCGAGTTGGTTCCAGCCGGGGTTGAGCACGTTGACCCGGTGGTCGTCGGAGCGCATCCAGCCCGCGTGGATCGTGCCCGCCGGTACCGGACCGGTGGCCTGGAACACGTTCTCGCCGATGCCCTGGAGATGCGAGAGGTCCTCACGCGCGAGCAGTGCTCCCATGTCCTGATGCCGTAGCTGCTCGGTGCGTGCCATCTCGGCGCTCCAGCTGCGGGCCACTGCCGCGAGCTCCTCGCCCCACTCCACCGGTGCGAGCCTCCGCTCGACGCGCTCGTCGTTGACCCGGTCGAAGATGTCCCGCGCCATGTCCTGCTCCGCACCGGAGGACTCCACGGGCGGCGGGGTGGAGGCCGGGGCGGCCGGCTCGGGAGCCGGTCCGGACACCGGGACCTCCACCGCCACGCACCCGCTGAGCAGCACGGCGAGCAGCGCAGCGACAGCGACGCGCGCGGAAGGTCGTCGGCCTGGGGTCATGCTCGCTCGATACCCGGGGCAGCCCCGGTCGCATTGCGATCCGGTGTCGGTCGGTCGTCCGGCCGGCCCTCTGCAGGGTCCCGCCGCGAGCTTGCGAGCGGTGGGGGCAGAGGGGTCCTTCATCTAGCGTCGGGCCATGACCGCAGCCGCGCCCCGCGTTGCCATCGTCACCGGCTCCGAGTCCGGCATCGGCCGGGCCACCGCCGTGGCCCTCGCCGAGGCCGGCTGCGACGTCGGGATCACCTGGTACCGCGAGCGCGAGGCCGCCGAGGCCACCGCCGACGAGGTGCGGGCGGCGGGCCGCCGCGCGGAGGTCCGGCCCGTCGACCTCACCCGGCTGCCGCAGGCCGCCGACGTCGTCGACGAGCTCGCCGAGGCACTGGGCGGGGTCGACGTCCTGGTCAACGACGCCGGCACCGGACACATGTCGACCGTCCTCGACACCGACTTCGCGACCTGGCGCGAGGTGCTGGCCACCGACCTCGACGCCGCCTTCCTCTGCCTCCAGCGGGCCGCCCGCCGGATGGTCGCCGCCGGCCGCGGTGGGCGGATCGTCAACGTCACCAGCGTCCACGAGCACCAACCGCGGGTGGGCGCCGCCGCCTACTGCGCGGCCAAGGGCGGGCTGGGCCTGCTGACCCGGGTCGCCGCGATCGAGCTGGCCGAGCACGGGATCACGGTCAACGCCGTCGCGCCCGGCGAGATCGCCACCCCGATGACGGGTCAGGAGGACGAGGACCCGACCGCGCCCGGGCACGAGCGGCCCGGCGTCCCGCTGCGCCGGCCCGGCGACGCCCGGGAGGTCGCCGCAGTCATCGCCTTCCTCGCTTCGCCGGCAGCCGCCTACGTCACCGGGTCCTCCTACGCCGTCGACGGCGGCATGCTGCAGATGGGCCCGATGGCCGGCTCGCACATGACCGGCGACGACTGGCGTCGCCCCTGACCTGTCGGCTGACCCCAGCCGGCGGTGCGGTCGGGGCGGCCGCGGCGACTCGTCGGTGCGGGGTGCCGGCGGCTCGGGCATGTCGGCCCGCGCACGCCCGGCGCGGGCCGCTTGAGCCCCACCATGTTGATCAGGGGGTTGTTGTCGGCTGCTGCGGCGTGGCGGCGCGTGTCGCCGGCGCCGACCCCATGATCGACTTCCTCGGGGCGCCCCGATCCGCGTCTTCGCTGGTCAGCGGCCGGAAAGTGTCGTACCCCCCGGCCTAGTGTGGGGGCGTGTTCGGGAGTGGGTACGGCGTCGGCCTGACGGTGGCCGACCTCGCGCCGTGCCCGCCGGAGTTCGGGCCTCCGGTCATCTCCTCCCCGCCGCTGGGTGAGCTGCCGGTCTGGGCCCGGTCGCCGGAGGAGAAGGCGCTCGAGCTGCAGCGGGTGCAGCGGGCCAGGGCCGACCTCGCCGCCTACGAGCTGGAGCTGGTCGCCGCATTCGCCGCCGACCGGCCGGCGTCGGCCGACCGGCGGCCCGGTGGGCCGGGGGGCGGCGGATGCCGGGGATGACTCGGCGCCGGAGGGCATCAGTGCGTTCTTTCCCGACGAGCTGGCGCTCACGCTGCACTGCTCCCGGGCGTCGACGACCACGCTGACCGAGCACGCGCTCACCCTCACCCGGGCGCTGCCGGCCACCCTGGCCGCGCTGGCGGCCGGGGCGCTGGACTGGCCGCGGGCCCGCACCCTCGCCGAGGAGCTCGGCTGGCAGGTGCGCGGCACCGACCCGGCGGTGCTCGCCGCGGCCGAGGCGGTGGTGCTGCCGCAGGCCGCGGACCTGTCGATCCGCCGGGTCAAGGCGCGGCTGCGGGCGGAGCTGACCGCCCGCGACGCCGCGGCCGCCGACCGCCGCCGGGACCGGGCGCACCGGGCGGTGACCGTGCGCCGCCGCCCGGTCGGCGACGGGGTCAGCGAGCTGGTCGCCGGCCTGCCCGACGAGCTGGCCGCGGCCTGCCAGGCGACCATCGACGAGCTCGCCCGGCGGGCCAGGAAGGCCGGGGACGACCGGCCGCTCGGCCTGCTCCGCTCGGGCGTCCTGGCCGATCTGGTGCTGCGCCCCTGGCGGGTGCCCGACCCGGTGGCCGCGCACCTCGAGGTGCAGGTGCCGCCGGGGGCGCTGACCCCCGGAGCGGTTACTCGCCGGCGGCGCCCCACCTCCGCCGGCCTTCACGCCGGCGGGCAGCGACGCGGAGCCGACCGGGGCGGTGGCCGGCACCCCGGTCACCGCCGCCCACGCGCGCGACCTGCTCGCCCGGCTCGACGCGATCGGCCTCCAGACGCCGCCGGGCGGCAGCCTCAGCGCCGCCTGCACCGACGACACCGGCGCCCCGCAGGCGGTCGCCACGCTGCGGGAGCTGCGGCAGGCGGCCCGCCGCGGCTGCCCCACCCCTCCGGCCGGGGCCTGCGGCTGCCCGCTCATCGGCCGCCCGGAGCCGACCGACGCGTACCAGCCCAGCGCCGCGCAGCGCCGGTTCCTGCACACCCGGGACCGCACCTGCCGGCATCCCGGCTGCGACAACCGGACCGGCTGGGCCGACGCCGACCACGTCCTCCCGCCCGCGGCGGGGCCACCGACTGCGCCACCCTGTGCTGCCTGTGCCGCCGGCACCACCGGCCCAAGACCCTCGCCCCCGGCTGGACCGACGCCATGACCCCCGACGGCATCCTCACCGTGCGGGCACCCAGCGGGGTGACCCGCACCAGCCGGCCACCGGACCCGCAGCTCACCGAACCGCGCGTCCTCACCCGACCACCCGACCGGCCACCACCGGCACCCGACCCCGCCGACGACCCGCCACCCTTCTGACCCGTTCGACCCGAGCCCCGCGGCGATGCCCCGCCCGCCGTGGGGCCGGCCGGCTCGGCCGCGCTCAGCCGCCGCGCTTGCTGCGCTTGGTGCGGTAGAGGTCGGCGTCGGCGCGCGTCAGCAGCTCGGCGAGGGTGTCCCCGGGTCGGGCGGTCGCCGTCCCCGCCGACCACGCCGCGGGGTGCGCGGCCCGCAGCCGGGCCAGCAGGTCCTCGGCGCGGGCGGCGTCGGTGGCCGGCAGGCTCAGCACGAACTCGTCGCCCCCGTAGCGGCCCAGCAGGTCCGACATCCGCAGCTGGGCGCTCCACCCGGCGGCCAGCGCCTGCAGCAGCGCGTCGCCGGCGCCGTGCCCGGCCTGGTCGTTGACCGCCTTGAAGCCGTCGAGGTCGATGAGCGCCACGGTGAACGGCTCGTCGCTGCGCACCGCGTGCGCCAGGCTGCGGTCGGCCGCGACCTGCCACGCGCGCCGGTTGGCCAGCCCGGTGAGCGGGTCGGTGCCGGCCGCCCGGTACAGGTCGCCGGAGAGCCGGGACTGCACCTCGGTGAGGACGACGACGGTGGCCACCGCCGTCAGCCACTGCGGCAGGAACCCGGAGGGAGCCGCGGCCACGGCGCCCGCCGTGGTCAGACCCAGCAGCAGGCCGACGTGCAGCCGCACGGCCCGGCGGGAGAAGAAGTGCGCGCTGAAGACCCCCACCGAGACCATGGCCGGGCCCAGCCCGACGATCCCCACGGCGGTCGCCGAGCGCCAGGCCAGCAGGCTCAGGGCGACCGAGCTCAGCAGGACCGCCGCGTGCAGCGCCCGCGGGCCCAGCCGGTCCCGCCGCAGCCCCAGCACGGCCGACCCGACGGTGCCGACCCCGGCCAGCCCCCACAGCAGCGCGACGGGGGAGCGCTCGGACGCCGGCACCACCGCGCCGACGGCGCACAGCACCGCACCCACTGCGTAGAGCAGCGAGAGCAGCGCGAAGCCGCCCGGTCGCAGCGGATGCATCGTCCCCCCGTTCGTCCGGGCCAGCATCGGTTGCCCGGACGACGCTCCGCAGTGCAACGGAACCGACCAGACCCGTTGGGGGGAGGCGCCGCCGCCCGACCGGGGGAGGCGGCTTCACTCCGCGCCACCCGCCCGTGTGTCCGCTCACCCGCCGGTGAGCTCGGTCGGCACCGTGATGACGTCGACCATCGCGCCGTTGCGGTGCACGGTCACCGGCAGGGGCCGGCCGATCGCCTCGGCGAACAGCAGCCGCTGCAGGCTCTGCGCCTCGGCGACCGGCCGCCGCCCGGCCTCCAGCACCAGGTCGCCGGCCTTGAGCCCGGCCCGGTCGGCCGGCGAGCCGGGGACGACGTCGACGACGCGCAACCCCCGCCGGCGCCCGGTGCGCTCGGCCAGCGCCGCCGGCAGCGGGGCGGGCGTGCTGACCAGCCCGAGGTAGGCGCGGCGGACCCGGCCGTCGCGGACCAGCGCGTCGACGATCCGCCGGGTGGTGTCGTTGACCGGCACCGCCAGACCCAGACCCCAGCCGGCGACCGCGGTGTTCACCCCGACCACCCGGCCCGCGGAGTCGGCCAGCGCCCCGCCGGAGTTGCCGGGGTTCAGCGCGGCGTCGGTCTGGATGACGTCCTCGACCACCCGCGCGGTGCGGCCGTCACGGGTGGGCAGCGACCGGCCCAGCCCGCTGACCACTCCGGCGGTCACCGAACCCACCAGGCCCAGCGGGTTGCCGACCGCGACCACCAGCTGACCCACCCGCAGCGTCGACGCGTCGCCGAGCTGCGCCGGCGGGGGCGTGGCACCCCGCGCCCGCACGACGGCGAGGTCGGAGAGCGGGTCGGCGCCGACGACCTCGACCGGGGTCTCGGTGCCGTCGGCGAACACGGCCAGCCCGCTGCGGGAGCGACCGACGACGTGGGCGTTGGTCAGCATCAGCCCCTCGCCCGGGACGACGACCGCCGATCCCGCGCCGCCGCGCCCGTCGGGCCCGGTGACCTGCAGCGCGGCGACGTGCGGGGTCAGCTCGGCGGCGACGGCGGTGACCACCTGCGAGTAGGCATCCAGGGCGGCCCCCTCCAGGGAACCCGTGGCCGACGGCTCCGGCAGCACCCCCATGGCGCACCTCCTCCGATTACGCGCTTACACCAGTGAACGCCGAACCGGCCCGGTGTGGTGGCGGTCATGCCGTGGGCGAACAGCGGTCCGATACTGACGCCGTGACGATCCCGGCGACCGCCCGCCGAGCAGCGGCGGAGCACGCGTGGGCGCAGCTGCGGCCCGAGGTGGAGGCCGACGCGGTCGCCGCGCTCGGCCCGGCCGAGGGCGACGCCTTCCTGGCCCGCGCCGACCTCGCGCTCTACGACGTCCACGAACCGCTGGCCACCCTCTACGGCGACGCCGCCGACGAGCTGTTCGCCCGCGCACTGCGCGTCGCCCTGGCCGCCGCGGCCGAGCGGCCCGAGGCGCTGCGCCGGATCGACCGGCGCAGGGAGATCGACCCGGCCTGGTTCCAGCGCTCCCGGGTGCAGGGCTACGTCTGCTACGTCGACCGGTTCTGCGGCACCCTCGACCGGCTGCCGGAGCACCTCGACCACCTCGCCGAGCTCGGCACCACCTACCTGCACCTCATGCCGCTGCTGCGGCCGCGGCCGGGGGAGAACGACGGCGGCTACGCCGTGATGGACTACCGTGCGGTCGACCCGCGGCTGGGCACGATGGCCGACCTCGAGGACGTCGCCACGGAGCTGCACGACCGCGGCATGGCGCTGTGCATCGACCTGGTGCTCAACCACACCGCCCGGGAGCACGCCTGGGCGCGGGGCTGGCTGGCCGGCGACCCCGCGTACGCCGGCTTCTACACCGCCTTCCCCGACCGCACGCTGCCCGACGCCTACGACGCGACCATCCCGGAGGTCTTCCCCGACCGGGCGCCGGGCTCGTTCAGCTGGGTGCCGGAGGCCTGCGGCGGCGCCGGCGGCTGGGTGTGGACGACGTTCTGGCCCTACCAGTGGGACCTGGACTACTCGAACCCCGCGGTCACCCTGGCGATGCTCGGGGAGATCACCTGGCTGGCCAACCGCGGCGTCGACGTCTTCCGGATGGACGCCGTCCCGTTCATGTGGAAGCGGCTGGGCACCAGCTGCCAGAACCAGCCCGAGGGGCACAGCCTGCTGCAGCTGCTGCACGCGCTCACCCGGCTGGCCGCCCCCGGCGTCATCTTCAAGGCCGAGGCGATCGTCTCGCCCGACGACCTGGTCGGGTACCTCGGCGGGCACGACCGCTATCGGCCCGAGTGCGAGCTGGCCTACCACAACCAGCTCATGGTGCTGCTGTGGAGCAGCCTGGCCACCCAGGACGTCCGGCTGGCCCGCCAGGCGCTGCGCCGGATGCGGCCGGTGCCGCCGAGCGCCACCTGGTGCACCTACGTGCGCGGCCACGACGACATCGGGTGGGCGGTCGCCGACGAGGACGCCGCCGGGGTCGGCCTCTCCGGGTTCGCCCACCGCCGCTTCCTCAACGACTTCTACGCCGGCCGCTACCCCGGCTCCTTCGCCCGCGGCGCGCTGTTCCAGGAGAACGAGGTCACCGGCGACGCCCGGATCTCCGGCTCGGCGGCGTCGTTGTGCGGCATCGAGGCCGCGCTCGAGGCCGGGGACGACGCCGCGCTGGACGCCGGGATCCGCCGGCTGGTGCTGCTGTACTCGGTCGCCTACGCGTACGGCGGCATCCCGCTGCTGTACATGGGCGACGAGCTGGCCATGCGCAACGACCCCGGCTACCTCGCCGACCCCGCACTCGCCCCGGACAACCGCTGGATGCACCGCCCGCCGATGGACTGGGACGCCGCCGCCCGCCGCGGCGACCCCGCGACCGTCGAGGGCCGGGTGTGGCGGGAGATCCGCCGGCTGGGCGAGGTGCGCCGTGCGCTGCTGGCGCTGCGCGGCGGGGTGGAGTCCGCGGTGGTGGACGCCGGCAGCGACGCGGTCCTGGTGTGGCGGCGCAAGCACCCGCGCAGCGGCACCTTCGTGGGGCTGGCCAACGTCTCGCCGTCCCCGCAGGCGGTGGACGCCGACACCGTCACCGGCTTCGGCGGCTTCGAGCAGGTGCACGGCAGCGACGGCGTCCTCCCGGTGCGGGACGGGCAGCTCGTCGTCCCCGGCCTCGGCTTCGCCTGGTTCGCCGAGCCGTGACCGGGCCCGGTCCCGTGCCGGCCGGGACCACCGTCGGCGTCGAGGAGGAGTTCCACCTCGTCGACCCCGGCACCCTCGCGCTCACCCCGAGCGCGACGGTCGTGGCGGCGGCGCTCGCCGGCGAGGCCGGGGAGCACGTGCACCCCGAGATCGTCACCACCCAGCTGGAGACCTCCACCGGCGTCTGCACCACCCTCGCCGAGCTGCGCGCCCAGCTGACCGCCACCCGCGCGGAGGCCGCAGCGGCCGCGGCCGGCGACGGGCTGGCGCTGCTGGCGGCGTCCACGCACCCGTTCGGCACCTGGCGCGAGCAGCGGCTCACCGCGGCACCCCGGTACCGGGCCATGGTGCAGCGCTGGGGGGCGCTGGCCGACCGGCAGGACATCTGCGGCTGCCACGTGCACGTCGGCGTCCCCGACCTCGGGACGGCGGTCGCGGTCATGGACCGGGCCCGCCCGTACCTGCCGGTGCTGCTGGCGATGACGGGCAGTTCCCCGTTCCACGACGGCGCGGACACCGGCTACGAGTCCTGGCGCACGGTGTGGTGGTCGCACTGGCCCAACGCCGGGCCGCCCGAGCCGATGGGCGGGGAGCGGCGCTTCCGGGAGGTCCTCGAGGGGCTGGTCCGCTCCGGCGCGATCGAGGACGGCCGGCACCTGTACTGGGACGTACGGCCCTCGGCGCGCTGGCCGACGGTGGAGTTCCGGCTGGGCGACGTCTGCACCGACCTCGACGCCGCCGTCCTGCACGCGGCGCTGGTCCGCTCGCTGGTCCGGGTGCTGGCCGGCCGCGCCGAGCGGGGTGAGCCGTCGCCCGAGCTCCGCCCCGAGCTGCTGCGGGCGGCCCGCTGGCGCGCCGCCCGCGACGGCCTCGGCGGGGAGCTGGCCGACCCGGTGAGCGGAGAGCTGGTCGGCGCGCGCCATGCGGTGGACGGACTCGTCGCCGAGCTCACCGACGACCTCCGCACGCACGGCGAGGAGGACGACGTCGCCGCGCTGCTGGACCGGTTGTGGGAGCGGGGCACCTCGGCCACCCGGCAGCGGGCCACCTGGGCCGCCACCCGCGACCGGCGCGCGGTGGCCGCCGAGCTCGTGCGGGACGGCGCCGTCCCGGCCGGGTGATGCGCGGATCGGCGGGGTACCGGGACGGACATGACCGAATCGAGACCCCTGGCCCTCGTCACCGGCGCCTCCAGCGGCATCGGCCTCGAGCTCGCCCGCCAGTTCGCCCGGCACGGCTTCGACCTGGTGGTCACCGCCGAGGACGCCGAGCTGACCACCGCGGCCGGGCAGCTGCGGGAAGAAGGCACCACGGTGCAGGCGGTGCCGGCCGACCTGCGGTTGCGGACGGGGATCGACACGCTCTGGGCCGCGGTGCAGGCCACCGGCCGCCCCCTGGCCGCGGCCGCGCTCAACGCGGGGGTCGGGAAGGGCGGGCCGTTCGTGGAGAACGACCTGGCGGCCGAGCTCGGGATCATCGACCTGAACGTCACCTCGACCGTCGTCCTGGCCAAGTACGTGCTCCGCGACATGGTGGCGCGGGGCGAGGGCCGGGTGCTCATCACCTCGTCGGTCGCCTCGACGATGCCCGGGCCGTACCAGGCGGTCTACAACGCCTCGAAGTCGTTCGTGCAGTCGTTCGCCGAGGCGCTGGCGACCGAGCTGCGCGACACCGGGGTCACGGTCACCTCGCTGATGCCCGGCCCCACCGACACCGAGTTCTTCGAGCGCGGCGACCTGATGGACACGAAGCTCGGTCAGGGCCCCAAGGACGACCCCGCCCAGGTCGCGGCGCAGGGCTTCGAGGCGATGATGGCCGGCAGGGACAAGGTGCTGGGCGGCTCGGTGCTGAGCAAGGCGCAGGCGGTGGTCAACTCCGTGCTGCCGGACCGGCTGAAGTCGGCCGGCCACGCGAAGATGGCCGAGCCCGGGAGCGGGGAGTGACCCGTGCCCGGCATCGGTGACCTGGCGCTCCCGCTCCGGGACGCGGCCGACCTCGACCCGCTGCTCGAACGGATCGGCGACGCACGGATCGTGGCCGTCGGCGAGGCCAGCCACGGCACGCACGAGTACTACGCCTGGCGGGCCGCGCTGACCCGCCGGCTGATCACCGAGCGGGGCTTCCGCCTCGTCGCCGTCGAGGGCGACTGGCCCGACTGCTACAAAGTCAACCGCTCGGTCAGGCTCCGCCCCGGTGCCGACGCCGACCCGCGCGACGCCCTCGACGCCTTCTCCCGCTGGCCGACCTGGATGTGGGCCAACGACGACGTCGTCGACTTCTGCCGCTGGCTGCGCGACGTCAACGCCGGGCGCCCGGACGACGAGCGGGTGGGCTTCTACGGCCTGGACGTCTACAGCCTCTGGGACTCGATGCACGAGCTCGTCGGCTGGCTGCGGGAGCACGAGCCCGAGCACGTGGAGACGGCGCTGCGGGCGCTGCGCTGCTTCGAGCCCTTCGGTGAGGACGGCGCCGAGTACGCCTTCGCCAGCCGCTTCGCGCCCACCAGCTGCGAGCGGGCCGTCGTCGACCTGCTGCACCACCTGTGCGAGCAGCGCGGCCGGGTCGAGTTCGAGGATGATCCGGAGACCCGCTTCGCCGCCGAGCAGAACGCCGCGGTCGTCGTCGACGCCGAGCGCTACTACCGGGCGATGGTGCAGGGCTCGGCCGAGTCCTGGAACGTCCGCGACGTGCACATGGTCGACGTCCTCGACCGGCTGCTCGCCCATGCGGGGGACAAGGCCGTCGTCTGGGAGCACAACACCCACATCGGCGACGCCCGGGCCACCGACATGGCCCGTTCCGGGATGGTCAACGTCGGGCAGCTGCTGCGCGAGCGGCACGGGGCCGACGACGTCGTCCTGGTCGGCTTCGGCGGCCACCGCGGCGGGGTCATCGCCGGCAGCGAGTGGGGCGCGCAGATGCAGCGGATGCCGGTGCCCGAGGCCCGGTCCGGCAGCCTGGAGGCGCTGCTGCACGAGGCGGTCGGCCGCGACGCGCTGCTGGTGTGGGAGCGCGGCGGGCACCGCCCACCGGAGCTCGACCGGCGGCTGGACCACCGGGCGATCGGCGTCGTCTACCGGCCCGAGCGCGAGCGGTGGGGCAACTACGTGCCCACCGTGCTGGGGGAGCGCTACGACGCCTTCCTGTACCTGGAGGACAGCTCGCCCCTGCGGCCGCTGCACCTCGAACGGGCCGACGAGCACGTGCCGCCGCTGGCGCACACGGTCTGATGAAGGACCCCCTGACCCCCCACCACTCGCAGGCTCGCGGCGGGGCCCTGCAGGGGGCCACCCGCCGCGTGGCGGAGGGGCGGCTGGCCGCCCGCCCGGTCGCCGCGCCGGCCGCGGTCCCGTACCCGCCGGGGACCCGCACGCTGGAGCTGGGGCCGCACGCGCAGGCGCTGCTCGCCGTCCCCGAGGGGCCGCCCCGGCCGCGGCCGCTGCTGGTGTTCTTCCACGGCGCCGGGGGGACGGCGGCGCAGAGCGTGGGCCTGGTCGGCGGGCACGCCGCGGCCCGCGACGCCCTGGTGCTCGCCCCGTCGTCGGTGACCTCGACGTGGGACCTCATCGCGGGCGGCCTCGGCCGGGACGTCGCGGTGCTCGACGCCGCCCTCGAGCAGGTCTTCGCCCGGCAGCGGGTCACCGGGGTGGCGTTCGGCGGCTTCTCCGACGGCGCCTCGTACGCGCTCAGCCTGGGGCTCGCGAACGGTGACCTCGCCGAGGCGGTGCTCGCCTTCTCACCGGGGTTCGCCGTCCCGCCGCGGCTGGTCGGCCGGCCACGGGTGTGGATCTCCCACGGCACCGACGACCGGGTGCTGCCCGTGGCGCGGTGCGGCCGGCGGCTGGCCCGCGAGCTCGGCACCGGGGGCTACGACGTCACCTACGAGGAGTTCGACGGCGGCCACGTCGTCCGCCCCGGGGACGTGACCGCCGCCCTCGCGCTCTGGCTCGGCGACACCTGAGAGGTGCCTTTCGCGCGCGAGAGGCACCTCTCGGGCTAGGCGGACCGGCGCTCGGTCAGGTCCGTCGCCGGCGCCGCGACGTCCTTGGGGCCGCCGGTCTTGGCGACGACGAAGGCCGGGCCGAGGTGTTCCAGGGCCAGCCGGCCGTAGACCTGCTGCTGGGTGGCCACCCGCTCGGCGCGGCCCCGGCCCAGGAAGCTGACCACCCAGTGCAGCACCGCGGTCACCCGGCTCTTGAAGCCCACGATGTACATCAGGTGCACGACCAGCCACAGCACCCAGGCGAAGAAGCCCTCGAACTTCAGGTTCTTGATGTCGGCGACGGCGGAGAAGCGGGAGATCGTCGCCATGTTGCCCTTGTCGCGGTAGCGGAACGGGCCCTGCGGCTGCGTGCCGGCGATCCGCCGCCGGATCGCCTCGGCGGCGTACCGCCCACCCTGGATGGCCACCTGCGCCACGCCGGGCAGCTTGTCCAGAGCCATCATGTCGCCGACGACGTGCACCTCGGGGTGGCCGGGGAGGGTCAGGTCGGGCAGCACGCTGATGCGGCCGGCCCGGTCGATCCCGGCGCCGGACTGGTCGGCGAGGAGCCGGCCGAGCGGACTGGCCTGCACGCCGGCCGCCCACACCTTGGTGGCGGCGGAGATGCGGCGGACGTGCCCGTCGCGGTCCCTGACCTCCAGGCCGTCGGCGTCGAGGTCGGTGACCATCGCGCCGAGCTGGGTCTCGACGCCGATCTCGTTGAGGTGCCGGCGGGCGCGCTCGCCGAGCTTCTCCCCGAAGGGCGGGAGGACCTGCGGGGCGGCGTCGAGCAGGATCACCCGGGCCTGCGTGGGGTCGATGCTGCGGAAGTCCCGGCGCAGGGTGCGGTGGGCCAGCTCGGCGATCTGGCCGGCCATCTCCACACCGGTGGGACCGGCGCCCACGACGACGAAGGTGAGCAGCCGGTCGCGCTCGGCCGGGTCCGTGGCCAGCTCGGCCAGCTCGAAGGCCCCGAAGATGCGGCCGCGCAGCTCCAGGGCGTCGTCGATGCTCTTCATGCCGGGGGCGAACTCGGCGAAACGGTCGTTGCCGAAGTAGGACTGCCCCGCTCCGGCGGCGACGATGAGCTCGTCGTAGGGGTGCACCGTGGTGCGGCCGAGGATGGTCGAGGTGATCGTGCGCGCGGCCAGGTCGATGTCGGTGACCTCACCGAGGACGACGCGGGCGTTCTCCTGGTGCCGCAGGATCTCGCGGGTGGCCGGCGCGATCTCGCCCTCGGACAGGATGCCGGTGGCCACCTGGTACAGCAGCGGCTGGAACAGGTGGTGGCTGGTCTTGCCGATGACGGTGACGTCGACCGGCGCCCGCTTGAGCGCCTTGGCGGCGAACAGCCCGCCGAAGCCGGAGCCGACGATGACGACCCTGGGCCGACCGGACGGGGAATCGCCGAGCAGGTCGGCCAGAGGTGATGTCGTCATGATGAATCAGTCTCCCACCTCGGGGACCCGGGGGTGCGGATGCTCCGGAGCGATCCAGCTCACAGCCCGATGTCGTCCCTGCAGGTGAGTGCGGCACCCGGGCGCGGTAGACCGGTCCCGTGCCGACACCCGGAACCCGGCTGGTGCTCGTCCCCGGTCTGGGGCTCGACGAGCGCTCCTCGGCCCGGCTGCGGGAGCAGGTGGCGGCCGACGTCGTCCTGCTCCCGGGGATGGGGCTGCCCGGCCCGGTGCCGTCCCTCGAGGAGCTCGCCGACCTGCTGCAGCACCGGCTCGGCGAGGGGCCGGTGCTCCTGGTCGGCCACTCGCAGAGCTGCCAGGTGGTCGCCGCCCTGGCCGGCGACCCGCGGGTCGCCGGGCTCGTGCTGCTCGGGCCGACGACCGACCCGCGCCTCCGGTCGGGAACCGGCCTGCCCCGGCGGTGGCTGGCGACGGCGGTGCGCGAGCGGTGGCCGCACGCGCTGCTGGTGCTGCCGCAGTGGCTGCACACCGGACCGCGGGCGATGCGGCAGCTGTGGGTCGCGGCGGCGCCGGACCGCATCGACGCCCGGCTGCGGAGGGTGCGGGTCCCGGTGACCGTCGTCCGCGGCACCCGGGACCGGCTCTGCGCGCACGACTGGGCTGCCGCCGTGGCCGCGGCCGCGCCCGCCGGCCGGCTGGTCGAGCTGCCCGGCGCGGCGCACCTGACCCCGATGACGCACCCGGAGCAGGTCGCGGCCCTGCTGCGCGAGACCGCGGCGGAGCGGCGCCCGGGCGCCTGACCGCGGAGGACGCGGTCGCTCGCGCGCCACCCGGGGAGGTGGCCGGTGCGTGTCACGATGTGCACGTGGCCTCCTCCTCCGCCTCGGCCGGCGCGCTGCTGCGGCACGTCCGCACCGGGCGCGCGCACAGCCGGGCCGAGCTGGTCGCCCTGACCGGCGCGTCGCGCAACACGGTCAGCGCCCGGGTCGACCAGCTGATCGCGGCCAACCTCCTCGCCGAGGGCGGGCGGGGCTGGAGCACCGGCGGCCGCCCCCCGACCCTGCTGCAGTTCAACAGTCGGGCCGGCTGCGTGCTCGCCGTCGACCTGGGGGTCACCAGCGTCGACGTCGCCGTCACCGACCTCTCGGCGCAGGTCCTGGCCACCGTCGGCCACCCCATCGACATCGCCGAGGGCCCCGGCCCGGTGCTCGCCGAGGTCGACCGCCTGGCCCAGCTGGTCCTCGCCGAGGCCGGCCTGGAGCCGAGCGACGTGTGCGCCGTGGGCGTCGGCGTCCCGGGCCCGGTGGAGCACTCCAGCGGGCGCCCCTCCCACCCGCCGATCATGCCGGGCTGGCACGACTTCCCGATCCCCAGCGCCTTCGGCCGGTACGAGTGCCCGGTCTACGTCGACAACGACGTCAACGTCATGGCGCTGGGGGAGATCGGCGCGGCCGGGTCGGTGCAGGACGTGCTCGTCGTGAAGGTCGGCACCGGCATCGGCTGCGGCGTCATCGTCGACGGCCGGGTCTACCGCGGGGCGCAGGGCAGTGCGGGGGACATCGGGCACATCCACGTGACGACGCCCGACGGCCGGCTGGTCACCTGCCGGTGCGGCCAGGAGAACTGCCTGGAGGCCCTCGCCGGTGGCGGCGCGCTGCTCCGCGACGCGATCGCGGCGGGCCTGCCGGTCACCACCACCCGCGAGGTCGTCGAGCGCGCGGCGCACGGGGACGGCGCGGCGATCGAGCTGGTGCGCGAGGCCGGGCGGACGATCGGCACGGTGCTCGCGGCGCTGGTCAACTTCTTCAACCCGCACCGGATCGTGGTGACCGGCGGGGTGGCGCAGGCCGGCGTCCCGCTGCTCGCCGGTATCCGGGAGTCGGTGTACCGGCGGTCGATGCCGCTGGCCGCCCGCGCCCTGGAGATCACCGTCAGCGCGGCACCCGAGCTCTCCGGCCGGATCGGCGCCGCGCTCATGGCGATCGAGGGCTTCCTCGACGAGGACTCGGTCGAGCAGGCGCTCGCGAGATGACGCGGTGACACGGCGGTCCTCCGCACCGCACCGGTCATGACACTGCGGTCCTCCGGACCGCACCGCAGCCAGGTGCCGTGCCCGGCTGCCGCTGAGCCGCTCCCGGCACTCGATCACGGGAGCCTCCGGCCCCCACTCCTCGCGCCGCCTCGGGGGGCGTTCCACCTCGGTGCCGTCCCCGGCCGCCGCTGAGCCGGGTTCCGGAGGTCCCGGGTCTCGATTCGGCAACCCCCGTGGCGTGGCCTTGACCACAGTCGGCACCACCCTTATGTTCTCGCCTGCGCCGACTAATGGTCAGTGCTGAGCAGAAGTTTCCGGGTGGTGTCGCAGTGGTTCCCTCTCCCTCTCCCCGCACGGGGGCGCAGGACGCGCCTCCGCTGCTGGAGGTGCACGGCATCGTCAAGTCGTTCCCGGGCGTCCGGGCGCTGGACGGGGTCGACCTCGACGTCCGGGCGGGGGAGGTGCACTGCCTGCTCGGCCAGAACGGGGCCGGCAAGTCGACGCTGATCAAGGTGCTGGCCGGGGCGCACCAGCCCGACGCCGGGCGGATCAGCTGGCGCGGGGAGCCGGTGCGGCTCACCGACCCGCAGGCGGCGATGTCCCTCGGCATCGCGACCATCTACCAGGAGCTCGACCTGGTGGCCGGCCTCACCGTCGCCGACAACGTCTTCCTGGGCCGGGAGCACGCCCGGCTGGGGCTGACCCGGCCGTCCTCGGCCAACCGCGCCGCCGCCCGGCTGCTGGAGCGCCTGGGCCACTCGGACATCCGGCCCACCGCCGAGGTCGGTTCCCTGCCAGCGGCCGCGCAGCAGATGGTCAGCATCGCCCGGGCCCTGTCCCAGGACGCGAAGCTGATCATCATGGACGAGCCCTCGGCCGTCCTGGACAGCGAGGAGGTCGAGCGCCTCTTCGCGGTCATCCGCGACCTCACCGCGCACGACGTCGCCGTCGTCTACATCTCCCACCGCCTCGAGGAGATCCGCGAGGTCGGTGACCGGATCACCGTCCTCAAGGACGGGCGCACCGTCGCCACCGGCCTGCCCGCCCGCGAGACCGCCACCCGCGAGGTCATCACGCTGATGACCGGCCGGGACATCGAGTACGTCTTCCCCGAGCGGCGGGAGCACCCGGACCCCGGCGCCGTCCCGCTGCTCGAGGTGGAGGGGCTCGGGCTGCGCGGCGCCTTCACCGACGTCTCCTTCACCGTCCGTCCCGGGGAGGTCGTGGGCCTCGCCGGCCTGGTCGGCTCGGGTCGCTCGGAGATCCTCGAGACCGTCTACGGCGCCCGCCGCCCGACGTCGGGCACGGTCCGCGTCGGCGGCCGGCGGCTGCGACCGGGGGACGTCGCCGCCGCGGTCGCGGCCGGCGTCGGCCTGGCCCCCGAGGAGCGCAAGAGCCAGGGGCTGCTGCTCGGGGAGTCGGTCGCCCGCAACATCAGCGTCTCCAGCCTGGCCCGGTTCGCCCGCGCCGGCTTCCTGTCCCGGTCCGCGGAGGCCGAGGCCGCCCGGCAGCAGGTGACCGCGCTCGAGGTCCGCCCGGCCGACGTCGACCGGGAGGTCCGGACGCTGTCCGGCGGCAACCAGCAGAAGGTCGTGCTGGCCCGCTGGCTGCTGCGCGACTGCCGGGTGCTGCTGCTCGACGAGCCGACCCGCGGTGTGGACGTCGGGGCCCGCTCGGAGATCTACGCGCTGATCCGCGGGCTCGCCGACCGCGGCGTGGCCGTGGTCGTGGTCTCCAGCGAGATCCCCGAGGTGCTCGGCCTGGCCGACCGGGTGCTGGTCATCGGCGACGGCCGCGTGCTGGCCCAGGAGCCGGCCGGCGCGCTCGACGAGCACCGGGTGCTCGACCTGGTCATGGAGGACGCCGCCGCCCACGGCGGCGTGATGCACACGCGAGACGACGAGCACGCACAGCGCGAAGGGGACGTGGCATGAGCAGCACGACCGTGACGACGGGGACCGACGCCCCCCGGCAGCCGGCCGGCGCGGCCGCGCGCCGCAGCGGACCCGGCTTCCTCGCCGGGCCCGTCGGCCGCAACCTCGGCCTCGTCGTCGCCCTGGCGGTGCTCTGCGTCGTCGGCGCGGCCACCGCCCCCGACCGGTTCCTCGACGTCGACAACGTGCTCACCATCCTGCGGCTGGCCGCCGTCATCGGCGTGGTCAGCATCGGGATGACCTTCGTGATCATCGGCGGCGGGATCGACCTGTCGGTCGGCGCCATCGTGGCGCTGTCCTCGGTGTGGGCGACGACGCTCGCGACCCAGGCGATGGCCGCGGACGTCCACTGGATCGTCATGGTGGTCACCGCGCTCCTGGTGGGCGCCGGCTGCGGGCTGGTCAACGGCATCGTCATCGCCTACGGCAGGCTCGTCGCCTTCATCGCCACCCTGGCGATGCTGGCCGCCGCCCGCGGGCTGGCCGAGATCATCGCCAACCGGCGCACCCAGATCGTGCAGGACCGCGACTTCCTCGCCTTCTTCTCCGGCGACGTGCTCGGCGTCCCCACGCTCGTGGTCATCTTCGCGCTCGTCGCCGTCGCCGGGTGGGTGCTGCTCAACCGGACGACGTTCGGCCGGCGCACCTTCGCCGTCGGCGGCAACGCCGAGGCCGCCCGGCTGGCCGGCATCCGCGTGCAGCGGCACACCATGTGGCTGTACGTGCTCTCCGGCGTCACCTGCGGCATCGCCGCGGTCATGCTCATGGCCCGGACGACGACCGGCAGCTCCACCCACGGCACCCTCTACGAGCTGGACGCGATCGCCGCGGTGGTCATCGGCGGCACGCTGCTCATCGGCGGCCGCGGCACCATCGTCGGCACCGTCCTCGGCGTGCTGATCTTCACCACGCTGGGCAACGTCTTCACGCTGAACAACCTGTCCAGCTCCGCCCAGGCCGTCGCCCGCGGCGTGATCATCGTCGTCGCCGTCCTGCTGCAGATGCGGCTGGCGACCGGCTCGTTCAGCCTGCGCCGGCTCGGCCGCGGCGCGGACGGCGGCAGCCCGCCCGCCCCGGCCGGCGCGGCCGGGACCGTGTCCGGCGGCGCGACACCCGGCGGTCCCGGCGGCCCCGCGCCCGGCGCGACGACCGACCGCTCCTGACGCGGTCCGGGGCGGCACCCGTCCCCGGACCGGCACCACCCGCACCACCCCACGACCTGGCCCTCGACAGCCAGGGAGGCGATCCCCCGAGGAGAGAAACATGTCTGCAGCGAGGCAGCGCCCGTTCCGTCGTGTCACGTCGACCGCGCTCGCCGTTCTCGGCGCCGGCGTCCTGGTCGCCGGCTGCACGAGCAACACCCCCGAGGCCTCCGGCGGCGGGGGAGAGGCCGAGGCCGCCAGCCCCAACGACGAGGCCGGCGAGACCGTCCGCATCGGCTTCTCCGCGCCGGCCGCCGACCACGGCTGGATGGCTGGCATCAGCCAGGCCGCGCAGGCCGAGGCCGAGCGCTACGAGGACGTGGAGCTGAGCATCGCCGAGGGCACCAACGACGTCAGCACCCAGATCAGCCAGGTCGAGACCTTCATCAACGAGGGCGTCGACGCGATCGTGCTGCTGCCCTTCGACGGCGCCGCGCTCACCCCCGTCGCGCTGCGGGCGATGGAGGCCGGCATCCCGGTCATCAACGTCGACCGCGAGTTCAACAGCCCGTTCGCCGCCCAGGCCACGATCCTCGGCGACAACTACGGGATGGGCGTCTCGGCCGGCCAGTACATCTGCGAGCAGGTGGGCGACCAGCCCGACGCGGTCGTCGCGGAGATCGCCGGCATCGACTCGCTGCCGCTGACGCAGGACCGCAGCCAGGGCTTCGCCGACGCGCTGGCCGAGTGCGGCCTGAACGTCGACAACCGGGTGGCGGCGGACTTCACCGTCGAGGGCGGCGAGGAGGCCGCGGCCAACCTGCTGCAGGCCGCGCCGCAGATCGACGCCATCTGGAACCACGACGACGACCAGGGCGTCGGGGTCCTGGCCGCCGTCAGCAACGCCGGCCGCGACGAGTTCCTCATGGTCGGCGGCGCCGGGTCGGCCAACGCGATGCGCGAGATCCAGTCCGGTGAGTCGGTGCTCGACGCGACGGTCATCTACCCGCACACCCAGGCCGCGGACGGCATCGCGCTGGCCCGGCTGATCGTGCAGGGCAAGAGCCTGTCCGACCTCGCCTCGCAGGGGGTGCCGCAGCGGATCGTGCTCGACGCCCCGGTGGTCACCGCCGACAACGTCGACCAGTACATCGACGCCGCGTTCGAGTCCTGACCCGCTGATGCGGAGTCGCCGGGTGCCCGGACACCTGACCGGGCACCCGGCGACCCCGACCGAGGAGCCCGCATGACCCCGACCCTCGGCGTCGGCCTGATCGGCTACGCCTTCATGGGCGCCGCGCACTCCCAGGCCTGGCGCACCGCCCCCCACTTCTTCGACCTGCCGGTGCGCCCCGAGCTCGCCGTGCTCGCCGGCCGGGACGCCGTCCGCGTCGCCGACGCCGCCGAGCGCCTCGGCTGGGCGTCGACGGAGACCGACTGGCGCCGCGTGCTCGAGCGCGACGACGTCGACCTCGTGGACGTCTGCACCCCCGGCGACACCCACGCCGAGATCGCGATCGCCGCGCTCGAGGCCGGCAAGCACGTGCTCTGCGAGAAGCCGCTGGCCAACACCGTCGCCGAGGCCGAGGCCATGGCGGAGGCGGCGGCCCGCGCCGCGGCCCGCGGCGTGCGGTCGATGGTCGGCTTCACCTACCGGCGGGTGCCGGCGATCGGCCTGGCGCGGGACCTGGTCGCCCAGGGCCGGCTCGGCGAGATCCGGCACGTGCGCGCCCAGTACCTGCAGGACTGGATCGCCGACCCGGCCGCCCCGATGTCGTGGCGGCTGGAGAAGGACCGGGCTGGCTCCGGCGCGCTCGGCGACATCGGCGCGCACATCGTCGACCTGACCCAGCACATCACCGGCCAGCGGCTGACCGGGGTGAGCGCGCTGCTGGAGACCTTCGTCAAGGAGCGGCCGCTACCGGCCTCCGAGGGGTCGCTGTCCGGCGTCGCCGGGCAGGGCACCGGCACCGTCACCGTGGACGACGCGGCGGTCTTCCTCGGCCGGTTCGACGGCGGGGCGCTGGCCAGCTTCGAGGCGACCCGCTTCGCCCTCGGCCGGAAGAACGCCATCCGGATCGAGGTCAACGGCTCCCGCGGCAGCCTGGCCTTCGATTTCGAGGACATGAACGTCCTGCACTTCTTCGACGGCGACGAGCCGGCCACGACCGCGGGCTTCCGCCGCATCGTCGTCACCGAGCCCGACCACCCCTACGTCGGCGCCTGGTGGCCGGCCGGGCACGGCCTGGGCTACGAGCACGGCTTCACCCACCAGGTCGTCGACCTGGTGACCGCCATCGCCAAGGGCGAGGACCCCACGCCGTCCTTCGCCGACGGGCTGCAGGTGCAGCGGGTGCTCGACGCCGTCGAGCGCAGCGCCGCCGCGCGCTCCGTCTGGACCGAGATCTGATGAAGGACCTCGTCCTCCCCGCCGCTCGTGAGCTCGCGGCGGGGCCCCGGGACGAGGCCGACCGAAAGGACACCACAGTGCCCCGTCCCGTCACCCTGTTCACCGGTCAGTGGACCGACCTGCCGTTCGAGGAGGTGTGCCGGCTGGCCTCCGAGTGGGGCTACGACGGCGTGGAGATCGCCTGCTGGGGCGACCACCTCGACGTCGAGCGCGCCGCGAACGACGACTCCTACGTCCAGGAGAAGCTCGCCCTGCTCAAGCGGTACGGGCTGGAGGTCTGGGCCATCTCCAACCACCTCCATGGCCAGGCCGTCTGCGACGACCCGATCGACGAGCGGCACAAGGGCATCGTCAACCGGCGCGTGTGGGGCGACGGCGACCCGGAGGGCGTCCGGCAGCGGGCGGCCGAGGAGATGAAGACGACCGCACGGGCCGCGGCGAAGCTCGGCGTGAAGACCGTCGTCGGCTTCACCGGGTCGAAGATCTGGAAGACCGTGGCGATGTTCCCGCCGGTGCCCGCGTCGATGATCGAGGACGGGTACGCCGACTTCGCCGACCGCTGGAACCCGATCCTCGACGTCTTCGACGAGGTCGGCGTGCGGTTCGCGCACGAGGTGCACCCGAACGAAATCGCGTACGACTACTGGACGACGGTCCGCGCCCTGGAGGCCATCGGCCACCGCGAGGCCTTCGGGCTGAACTGGGACCCCAGCCACTTCGTGTGGCAGGACCTCGACCCGGTCGGCTTCATCTGGGACTTCCGGGACCGGATCTACCACGTCGACTGCAAGGACGCGAAGAAGCAGGTGGGCAACGGCCGCAACGGCCGGCTCAGCTCCCACCTGCCGTGGGCCGACCCGCGCCGCGGCTGGGACTTCGTCTCCACCGGGCACGGCGACGTGCCGTGGGAGGCCTGCTTCCGGATGCTCAACACGATCGGCTATGACGGGCCGATCTCGGTCGAGTGGGAGGACGCCGGCATGGACCGCCTGGTCGGTGCGCCCGAGGCGCTGGCGTTCGTCCGCCGGCTGGCCTTCGACCCGCCCGCGGCCGCCTTCGACGCGGCCTTCTCCAGCGGCAACTGACAGCCGGGGGGTGGGCGGCGGTCGGGGGTCCCGCCGTCCACCCCCCGGGGTCCGGGGGCCGGCCCGCTCGGGGGCTCAGGCCGAGACGGTCACCGACGTCTCCATGCCGGCCGCGCGGTGCGAGCCGACCGAGCAGTAGAAGACGTAGTCGCCGGGGGCGAGCTCGACCTCGAGCGTCGCCGACTGGCCCGGCCGCAGCACCTCGGTCGCGGCGACGTCGCTGCCGCCCTGCTCGACGACGAAGTCGTGCGGCATGTTGCCGGTGTTGGTCACCTCGAAGGTGTACGTGCCGGCGGAGTAGGTGTCCTCCGAGAGCTCGATGAACATCTCGCCCTCGGTGACCGACACCGTCTCGCTCTCGGCCTCCGCCACCGCCGGGCTCGACGCGGGCGCGGACGACGCCGGGGCGCTCGCCTCCGCGCTGCTCGACGGTGCGCTGCTCGCGGCCGCGCTGCTCGACGGGGCGCCGCTCGCGGCCGCCGCGTCGGAGGCGCCGTCGTCGCCGGAACAGCCGCTGACCAGGCCGATCCCGAGGGCCAGGACCAGCGGCGCGGCACGGCGGGCGGAGCGGGTGGGACCGGTCGTATGGGACACGCGGTACCTCCTGGGAGCCGGCGGGGCTCCGCCCCGGCGGCGGCTCCCCGTGGCGCCCGATGCTGCAGGGGTCAAGCACATCGGGGAACCCCCCGGACTCGGGGGTCACGACGACGCGGGCACTCCTGTGACGCTCCGGCACCAGGCGGTCACGCTGGCGCGGACGTCGGCGTCGACCGGACGGCGCAGCTCCTCCCGATAGCGGCGCACGGAGGGAGCGCGCTCCTGCCGGCGCAGCGTGTGCGTCAGGTCGGGCACGCGGTGCGCCTCGACCGGTCCGGGGACGGTCGCGGCGAGGACGGCGAGGTCGTCCGCCGGCACCTGCAGGTCCTTCTCGCCGGTGATCGCCAGGACCGGGACGGTCAGCCGGGCGAGGTCGGCCCGCGGGTCGTGGCGCAGGAACTCGCGGGTCCACCGGGCGTTGAGCCGGACGCCGCCCAGCCGTGCGACGTCGGTCGTGGTCGCCAGGATCCTCCGGTGGTTGGCCGCGACCCTCTGCTCGAGGTCGGTGCGCAGCAGCCGGAGCAGGCCGCGGACCGGCGCCGGCAGGGTCGGTCCGATCCGCCGGGCCTGCCAGCGGAGCAGCTCCGCGCCCGGCGTCGCGCTCATGGCGAGCAGGACGACGCCGGCAACCGCGACGCCCTCCCGCGCGGCCAGCGCCGCGGCCAGCAGAGCGCCCTCGCTGTGCCCCGCCAGCAGCACCCGCCCAGGGTCGACCTCGGGCCGGGCGGCCAGCGCCTCCCGCGCCCGGGCCAGGTCGTCGACGTTGTCGTGCAGGCCGGCGGCCCGCCAGTCGCCGGGGCTGCCGCCGACGCCGCGCTTGTCGTAGCGCAGCGAGGCGAGGCCGCCCTCGGCCAGGGTGTGCGCCAGTGCACGGGTGACGTCGAAGCGCATGCGGCGGTGGTTCGAGTCGCGGTCGAGCGGGCCGGACCCGGTCGCCAGCAGCACCGCGGGCACCGGCGTCGGGACGTCGGGCAGGGTCAGCGTGCCCGCCAGCGGGGGCTCTCCGGGCACCCGCACCGGCAGCTCGCGCACCTCAGCGGGCCGCGAGGAGTGCGCCGGCCACCGCGGCCGGGTCGTCGACCCCGAGCAGCAGGGTGTCGTAGCGCTGGCCGGTCAGCCGCACCCGCACGGCCGGCTGACCCCGCCGCACGGACACCAGGGTCTTCTCCCCGCGCCCGCGCCAGGTGCCGATCTTCCGCCGTCCGGGCAGGGCCAGGCCCGGCGCGCGCAGACCCCGGGTGGCGGCCAGCCCGTCAGGGACGACCTCCACCGCCTGCACGGCCGACAGCGGGACCTCGAGGTCGCGGAGCAGGCCCAGGAAGCGCTCGGCGCGGGAGAGGGAGACGGTCAGGGTCTGAGGTGTCGTGGTCACGGTCGCCATGGCATGATCGTTACCAACAACGATAACGTTGTCAACTATGAGAACGGTGGCGTCATGGCGACGGCGGACCTGCTGCTCCACCCAGTGCGGCTGCGGATCGTGCAGGCCTTCCTCGGCGACCGCACGCTGACCACGGCCGACCTGCGCACCGAGCTGGCCGACGTCCCGCCCGCGACGCTGTACCGGCACGTCGGGGTGCTGGCGGAGGCTGGCGTGCTGGCCGTCGTGGGGGAGCGGAGGGTGCGCGGAGCCGCCGAGCGCAGCTACCGGCTGGTCACCGAGGCGGCGTCGGTCGGCCCCGCGGAGGCCGCGTCGATGTCGGTGGACGAGCACCGGCGTGCCTTCGCGACCTTCGTCGCCGCCCTGCTGGCCGACTTCGACCGGTACGCCGACGCGGCCGGCCCGGCCCTCGACCCGGCGGCCGACGGCGTCGGCTACCGGCAGGTGGCGCTCTGGCTCGACGACGAGGAGTTCACCGGGCTGGTGACCGAGCTGCGTGCGGTGCTCACCGCGCGGCTGGCGCTGGAGCCCGACGGCGTCCGCCGGCGCCGGATCGTCAGCCAGGTCTTCCTGCCGGGGTGATGCGCGGGGGCCAGGGGGTCGGCCCCGGCCCCCGCGCGGGGTCACTCGGCGCGGGCGGCGGCCCGGGCGACCTTCTTGTTGGCCTTGGCCAGCGTCTTGGCGGCCTTGCGCATCCGGCGCGGCTCCCGGTCGATGGTGCCGCGGGTGAGCAGGCCGATGCCGATGCCGAGCAGCCACACGTCCTTGGCGACCGTCAGCCCCTCCTGGGTCGGGGCGAGGCTGCCCGGCTTCCGCATCCCGGGGGTGTTCAGGTAGAGCCCCAGCAGCCCGCCGGAGAAGGCGGTGAGCACAGCACCGGCCACCGCGGTGGGCACGAACGGCGTCAGCAGCGTGGCCCCGACGGCGATCTCGCCGTAGGCCAGGGCCTTGGCGAACGTCGCCGGGTCGACGCCCTTGAGGAACGGGTAGGTGCCGGAGGCGAAGCCGTGCAGGCCCGCTGCGGTGCCCTCGTCGGCGCCGCGCTTGCCCAGGCCGCTGTTGAGGATGAACGCGCCGGCCGAGATGCGCGGAGCGATCTCGGACAGGGTGATGGGCAGTGGCATGGGTACTCCTCGCTGGTCACGGACGGACAGGGCCCGGCCTGACCCTGGTCGAGGGGTCCAGTGCCCACCACCCGGGGCGTCAACCCTGGGTGCCGGTCAGCGGCCCCCGCGGCGGGACCGGCCGCTGAACGACGCGGCCGAGTGCGTCCCGGCGCGCGCGGCGAGCTCGGCCCGGGTGCGCGCCGGACCCGAGGCCCGGCCCGCACCGCGCGCGGCGGACGTCGTCCCGCCGCCCGACCCGGCGCCGGTCTGGCCGCCGGAGCGACCGGACCCGGTCGCCGGCCGCCGACGCCGGCCGCCGCCCTGGCCCTGCGGCTGGGGTTCCGGCGCGGGCGCCGGCTCCACGTACGGCGCGGCCGGCCCGGTCAGCGCGGTGATCTCCGCGGCGCCCGGGCGCACGGCGCTCACCGTGGGGGTGATGCCGGCCTGCCGGGCGAGGGTGCGCACCTCGCCGGCCTGGTCCTGGGTGGAGACGGTGACCACGGTGCCGCCGGCGCCGGCCCGGGCGGTGCGGCCCGAGCGGTGCAGGTAGGCCTTGTGCTCGGCCGGCGGGTCGACGTGGACGACGAGCGCGACGTCGTCCACGTGGATGCCGCGCGCGGCGATGTCGGTGGCGACCAGCACCCGGGTGCTGCCGTTGCTGAACGCCTCGAGGTTGCGCTCCCGGGCGTTCTGGCTGAGGTTGCCGTGCAGGTCGACGGCGGGGACGCCGGCCGCGGTCAGCTGCCTGGCCAGCTTCTTGGCCTGGTGCTTGGTGCGGGTGAACAGCACGCTGCGGCCCAGGCCGGAGGCGAGCTCCCGGACGACGGTCGGCTTGTCGGCGGCCTCCACCCGGAGCACGTGGTGGGTCATCGTGGACACCGGCGCGACCGCGGGATCGACCGAGTGCGTGGTCGGGGCGGACAGGTAGCGCTTGACCAGGACGTCGACGCCGTTGTCCAGGGTGGCTGAGAACAGCAGCCGCTGGCCGGTGGCCGGGGTGCGGTCCATCAGCCGCTTGACGCCGGGCAGGAAGCCGAGGTCGGCCATGTGGTCGGCCTCGTCGAGGATCGTGATCTCGACGGCGGAGAGGTCGCAGTGACCCTGGCCGATGAGGTCCTCGAGCCGGCCGGGGCAGGCGATGAGCACGTCGATGCCGCCGGCCAGCGCCTGCACCTGCGGGTTCTGGCCGACCCCGCCGAAGACGGTGGTCGCCTTCATGCCGAGCGCGCGGGCCAGCGGGTCGACGACGGCGAGCACCTGGTTGGCCAGCTCGCGGGTCGGCACCAGCACCAGCGCCCGCGGCCGCTTCGGCTGCCGGCGGCTGTCGGAGGCGGCCAGCCGGGCGACCAGGGGCAGGCTGAAGGCCAGCGTCTTGCCCGAGCCGGTGCGCCCGCGGCCGAGCACGTCGCGCCCGGCGAGGGTGTCGGGCAGCGTGGCCACCTGGATGGGGAACGGGGCGGTGATGCCGCTGGCGGCGAGCACCTCGACCAGCGGGGCGGGGACACCGAGGTCGGCGAACGTGGCGTCGGTGGGTACGACGGTGGCAGGGGCGCCCACGGGGACGACGGGGGCCTCCGGCGTGGGCTGCTGGGCCTGGGGAGCGGCAGCGGGGCCGGTGCCCCGGCCGCGGCCGCCGCGGCGGCGACGGCGGGAGCCCTCGGGGGCAGGGGTGGTCTGGTCGTGCAGGGTCATCAGGTGTGTCCTCGGGCTCGGTTCGCCGTCGGGCGCCCGGCCCCGTCCAGAGGCTCGCGCCGAGCTTGCGAGGCGCGAGGGGGACGGGGTGCTCTTCGGGACGTCGGACAGCCGGGCGCGCCGGGGTGGCGCTGCCGCGGTCCGACGTCGAGTCCCGCGCCCCGGATGGGCGGCAGGGCAACGCCGGTACCGCTACTCAACCAGACGCGGCGCCGACCTGTGCCCTCACACGGGGGAGGGGCCGGTCACACCGCGCCCGCGGTAGCTGCGCCGGTAGCTGCCCGGCGCGACCCCGATGGTGGCCCGCAGGTGCTGCCGCAGGGACGCCGGCGTGCCGAAGCCGGCATCGGCGGCGACCCGGTCGATCGGCGCGTCGGTGGACTCCAGCAGCTGCCGCGCCAGCGCCAGCCGCTGCCCGGCCAGCCAGCGCAGCGGGGAGAGGCCGGTCTCCTCGCGGAAGCGGCGGGTGAAGGTCCGCACGCTCATCCGGGCGTGCGCGGCGAGGTCGGCCAGCGTCAGGGGCTCACCCAGCCGCTCGGCAGCCCAGGCGCGGGTGGCCGCCGTCCCGACGTCGCCCGCTTCGGGCAGCGGCCGCTCGACGAACTGGGCCTGGCCGCCCTCGCGCCACGGCGCGACGACGTTGCGCCGGGCCGCCCGGTTGGCCACCCCCGAGCCGTGGTCGCGGCGGACGAGGTGCAGCAGCAGGTCGATGCCGGCGGCGTTGCCCGCGGAGGTGAGCACGTCGCCGTCGTCGACGAAGAGCACGCCGGGGTCCAGGCGGACGGCGGGGAACAGCCGCCGGAACGCCTCGGCGTGCATCCAGTGCGTGGTGGCCGGCCGCCCGTCGAGCAGCCCGGCGGCGGCGAGCACGAAGGCGCCGGTGCAGATGGACACCATCCGCGCATGCCCGGCGGCCGACCGCAGCGCCTCGGCGAGCCCGTCGGGCAGCGAGCCCTCGGTCATGGCCGGCCCGCCGTGCACCCCGGGGACGACGACCGTCCCGGCGCCCGCCAGCAGCGCGGCGTCGTGCTCGGGGGTGATCGAGTACCCGGCCGAGGTGCGGACCGGCCCGCCGTCCAGCGTCGCCACCCGCACCCGGTAGAGCCGGTGCCCGTCGGCGTCGACCGCGGACTCCAGCAGCCGGTGGGGGAGACCCAGCTCGAAGGCGACGGAGCCGGGCAGCGCCAGGACGGCGACGTCGTGGGCCGGACCCGGGCCTGCTGTCATGGCCGGATCCTGGCAGGTGTTGGCCGTCGGGCCGCTGTCCGGCCGCGTGGAGCGTCCGCCATGCTCGTCGGCGTGACGAGGACCGCCGCTGCGCGCACCTACCGCATCCACCCGGCCTGGTGGGTGGCCGCGGTGACGTTCCTGGCCCTCGTCGGCGCCGCGGCGTTCCGGGCCGTGCCCGGGGTGCTCATCGAGCCGCTGCGGGCGGAGTTCGGCTGGTCGGTCACGACGATTTCTGCCGCCGTCGCGGTCAACATGGCGCTCTACGGGCTGACCGCGCCGTTCGCCGCCGCGCTGATGGAGCGCTTCGGCATCCGCCGGGTCGTCGTCGCGGCGCTGCTGCTGACCGCCACCGGCAGCGGCCTGACCGTCTTCATGACCGCGAGCTGGCAGCTGGTGCTGCTGTGGGGCTTCCTCGTGGGCCTCGGCACCGGGTCGATGGCGTTGTCGCTGGTGGCGACGGTGACCGGGCGCTGGTTCGTGGCCCGCCGCGGCCTGGTGTCCGGCATCCTCACCGCCGGCGGGGCGACCGGGCAGCTGGTGTTCCTGCCGCTGGTCGCCTGGGCCGACACGACCTGGGGCTGGCGGTCGGCGTCGCTGGGCACGACCGCGGCCGCGCTGGCCGTCGTCCCCTTGGTGCTGTGGCTGCTGCGCGACCGGCCGCGCGACGCCGGCGTCGTCCCCTACGGCGGGACGGCGGCCGACGACGTCGACCCGGTGCGCACCGGCGCGGCGCGGACGGCGGTGCGCGGGCTGCTCTCGGCTGCGCGGACGACGCCGTTCTGGCTGCTGGCCGGGGGTTTCTTCATCTGCGGGCTGTCGACCAACGGGCTGGTGCAGCCGCACTTCATCCCCGCGGCGCACGACCACGGCATGCCGATCACCACGGCGGCCGGGCTGCTCGCCGTCGTCGGCATCTTCGACATCGCCGGCACGGTGCTGTCGGGCTGGCTGACCGACCGCACCGACCCGCGGGTGCTGCTGCTGGCCTACTACGGGCTGCGCGGCCTGTCGCTGTTCCTGCTGCCGGCCCTCTTCGGACCCGACCTGCACGTCAGCATGGTCGCGTTCATCGTCTTCTACGGCCTGGACTGGGTGGCCACGGTGCCGCCGACGCTGGCGCTGTGCCGGGAGTTCTTCGGGCCGCGGGCGCCGGTGGTGTTCGGCTGGGTGTTCGCCTCGCACCAGCTGGGGTCGGCGTTCGCGGCGTTCGGCGGCGGCGTGATCCGCGACGTCACCGGCTCCTACGACCCCGCGTGGCTCATCGCCGGCGCGCTCTGCATCGCCGCGGCGGCCATGTCGTTCCTCATCCCACGTCGTCCGCCGGCCGCCGGGACCGTCCTGCCCACCGACCGTGAGGAGGCCGCGGCCGCCCAGGCCCACGGCTGAGCCAAACCCCCGCGAGGTGCCTTTCGCGCGAAAGGCACCCGTCAGCAGGTGCCTTTCGCGCGCGGAAGGCACCTGGCACGTCCGGGCCTGTGGACGACGGGAGCCCGCGGCGCCGCGATCGGACAGGCTGCGCCGGTGCCCACCCCCCGCCGCCTCCTCACCGGCGTCTTCCTCGGCAGTGCCGCCGTCGCCGAGGGCTTCCTGACCCGTGGCCAACTGCGCGTCCGCAGCTACCACCGGCTCGCTCAGAACGTCTACGCCGACCCGTCACTGGAGCTCGACCACCAGTTGCGCTGTCGTGGGGTCGCCCTGCTGCTGCCGCCCGAGGCGCGGATCGGCGGGCACTCGGCAGCAGCCTGGTACGGGGCTCCCTTCGCCGGCCTGATCGACCCGGTCACCGTCGTCTGCCCGGAGTCCACGCGGTGGACCGGCCCGAGGGGCGTCCGGGTGCACCGCACCGTCCTGGACCCGGGGGACCTCGCCGTGGTCGACGACGTCCCGACGACCACGGCACTGCGGACGGCCTGGGACGTCATGGCGCTCGAGCCCCTGACCACCGCGGTGGCCGCCCTCGACGCGATGGCCCGCGCGCACCACGTCGCGGTCCCCGGCCTCCTCGCCATGGCCGACCGGGGTGCCGGCCGCTGGGGCGTCAGCCGGGTGCGGCGGGCCGTCAGGTACGTGGACCCCCGCGCCGAGTCGGCCCCGGAGTCGCGCCTGCGGGTCTGCCTCGTCCTCGACGGCCTGGAGCCGGTGCCCCAATACGAGGTCTTCGACGGCGGGCAGTTCATGGCTCGTGTCGACCTGGCGTTTCCGGAGGCCCGCCTCGCCGTCGAGTACGAGGGGGCCCACCACTTCCTCGGGACGCAGGTCGACGAGGACGCGGAGCGCCTGGCGCGACTCCGTGCGGCCGGCTGGCGGGTCATCCGCGTGGCCGCCGCGGACATGCGGGACCTCGCGACCCTCATCGCCCGGATCCGCGCCGCGCTCGCCACCGTCTGAGGTGGGGGGGGGGGGGGGGGGGGGGGGGGGGGGGGGGGGCGCCCCGGGGGGGGGGGGGGCCCCCCCCCCCCCCCCCCCCCCCCCCGCCACCGGCAGGAGACGCCCGTGCCCCTCTACGAGTTCCGCTGTCCGCAGTGCGGCCCGTTCGACCTGCGCCGCGACATGGCTGACGTCGCCGACGCCGCCGTCTGCCCCTCCTGCGACCGGCCGGCCCAGCGGGTCTACACCGTCTCGGGCGGCCGGCCGTGGAGCGGGCCCCTGCGCGACGCCGGGAAGGCCGACCGCGCGCGCGTCGAGCGGGCGCGCAGCGGCGAACCGGTGGTCACCGGCCCGCCGTCCGGGCGCCGGCTCTCGCGGCGGGGCGGCCACCACCACTGAGGACGGCCGAGGGCCGCCCCCGCGGTGCGGGGACGGCCCTCGGCGGCCCTCCTGCACGGTCCCGCCGCCAGTGTGGTGAGGTGCTGGAACGGCCTCCTTCAGGGGCCCGCGCCGAGCGTGCGAGGCGCGGGGGAAGGGTGGTCCTTCTAGTACCAGCCCTTGGCCTGCGAGTGCGCCCAGGCGTCGCAGGGGGTGCCGTAGCGGTTCTCGATGTAGATCAGGCCGGCGTCGATCTGCCGGTAGCCGTCCGACGTCTTGGCGATGCCGGTGCTGGCCCAGGTCGAGTTCAGGAACTGCGGGATGCCGTAGGCGGTGCTGGTGGGGTTCTGCGCGTTGGGGTTCCAGCCGCTCTCCTTGCCCCACAGCTTCTCCAGGCAGCTGAACTGCTCGGCGCTGCCGACCTTGCTCATCGCGTAGTCCTTGAAGGAACCGCGCGGCGCCGGGGACGACGAGCCGCTGCTGGCCGCGGGGGCCGGGGCAGCGGCGGAGGAGGCGGCGGCCTGCTCGGCGGCCGCGCGGGCGGCGGCCTCGGCGGCGGCCTGCTCGGCGGCCGCGCGCTCCGCGGCCTCGCGGGCGGCCTGCTCGGCGGCGGCCTGCTCGGCGGCCTGGCGGTCCAGCTCGGCCTGCTCGGCGGCGGCCTGGACCTGCGCGGCCTGGGCCTCGGCGGCCTCGCGCTGGCTGCGGGAGGCGGCGAGGTCCTGCAGCGGGGCCAGCTCGGGGGCGCCCGGGGCGGCGAGCGGCGCCTCGGCGGTGATGCCCAGCTGCTCGGCGACGCTCACGGAGGCGGGGACCGTCTCGGTCTCGGCCTCGGCGGCGGGCTGGTTGCCGACGACGGTGCTGACGACGATCGCGCCGGCCGCGGCGGTGGCCAGCAGGATCGCCGGACGCCGGCCGCGGGCGGGCAGCCCCAGGCGGCGGGCGGGGCGGTTGGTGGCGGGATCGGTGGTGGCCGGGACGGCCGGGAACTGCTGGGTGTCCATCAGGTGGGGGTGCTCCGTGGCGAGAGGGCGCGCGGGATGGACCCCCCTGGCGGAGGGCAGCCCGGTGCGGCGCGGTCTACGGGGGGTGCCGGCGGATCAGGAAGAGCCGGCGGGCGCGGTCGGGTGCCGGGTCAGCTGGCCGGGGAGGAGGCGCGAGGCGCGCGTGGCCGGGCGGACCGGCGAGCCGCGAGGGCCCGGGGGCGGGGCATGCGGAGTGCTCCGTTCTTCCGTGAGCCGCCTACCGAGTTAGCTGACGGGTTCGGGCGGGAAGCAGCCCTACCGGCCCGCGAGAAGGACTCGCGGGCGGGATTCACCCCAGTACTGCGGTGGGTCCCCGGCTCGCGCCCGCTGGCGGCGGACACGACTCGGCGGCGCCCGGTCAGGCTCCCCGAACGGGGACGAGACGACCGACCGGACGTCAGCCACCGTAGGCGTCGTTACCGTCCCGTGACAATGCCGCGAACCACATCCGAAACGTGAGTGACGTCGCACTCCGGCACCCGCCGCCCCTCTCGGGTGAGCCGGACGTGGGGAATACCGGCCGGCCGGATACGTTGCACCGGCCGGTAGTTGCACTCTCAATCACACGGAGACCGACATGCAGTTCGGCGTCTTCTCGGTCAGCGACATCACGACCGATCCCACCGACGGCCGCACGCCCAGCGAGGCGGAGCGGGTCCAGGCGATCGTCACCATCGCGAAGAAGGCCGAGGAGGTCGGGCTCGACGTCTTCGCCCTGGGCGAGCACCACAACCCGCCGTTCTTCTCCTCCTCGCCGACGACCACGCTGGCCTACATCGCCGCGCAGGCCACGCGGCTGCAGCTGTCGACGGCGACCACGCTGATCACCACCAACGACCCGGTGAAGATCGCCGAGGACTACGCGATGCTGCAGCACCTGGCCGGCGGCCGGGTCGACCTGATGATGGGCCGCGGCAACACCGGCCCGGTGTACCCGTGGTTCGGGCAGGACATCCGCAACGGCATCCCGCTGGCGGTGGAGAACTACGCGCTGCTGCGCCGGCTGTGGGACGAGGAGGTCGTCGACTGGTCCGGGCAGTTCCGCACGCCGCTGCAGGGCTTCACCTCGACCCCGCGGCCGCTGGACGGCGTCCCGCCGTTCGTGTGGCACGGCTCGATCCGCTCCCCGCAGATCGCCGAGCAGGCCGCCTACTACGGCGACGGCTTCTTCCACAACCACATCTTCTGGCCGAAGGAGCACACGGCCCGGATGGTGCAGTTCTACCGCCGCCGCTTCGAGCACCACGGCCACGGGGCCGCCGACCAGGCGATCGTCGGGCTGGGTGGGCAGGTGTTCATGCGGAAGAACTCGCAGGACGCGGTGGACGAGTTCCGGCCGTACTTCGACAACGCGCCGGTCTACGGCCACGGCCCCTCGCTGGAGGACTTCTCCCGCGAGACGCCGCTGACCGTAGGCTCCCCGCAGCAGGTCATCGAGCGCACGCTCGGCTTCCGCGAGTACGTCGGCGACTACCAGCGGCAGCTGTTCCTCATCGACCACGCCGGCCTGCCGCTGAAGACCGTGCTCGAGCAGCTGGACATGCTCGGCGAGGAGGTCGTGCCGGTGCTGCGCCGCGAGTTCGCCGCGCTCAAGCCCGCGCACGTGCCCGACGCCCCGACCCACGCCTCGCGCGTGGCCGCCCGTGCCGCCGTCACCACCCCGGAGGAGGTCTCGGCATGACCACCCGCACCCTCGCCGTCGTCAGCGGGGGGCTGTCGACGCCGTCGTCGACCCGGCTGCTGGCCGACCGGCTCACCACCGCGACCGTCGCCGCCCTGCGCGAGCGGGGGGACGACGCGACCGTGGAGGTCGTCGAGCTGCGCACGCACGCCCGCGACCTGGCCGACCACCTGGTCACCGGGTTCGCCGACGAGTCGCTGCGCGCCGCGATCGACACCGTCACAGGCGCCGACGGGCTGATCGCGGTGACGCCGGTGTTCTCGGCGTCCTACAGCGGGCTGTTCAAGACGTTCTTCGACGTCCTGGACAGGGACTCGCTCACCGGGACGCCGGTGCTGCTCGGCGCCACCGCCGGCACCGCCCGGCACTCGCTGGTGATCGAGCACGCCATGCGGCCGCTGTTCGCCTACCTGCGCGCCGTCCCGGCGCCGACCGGCGTCTTCGCCGCGTCGGAGGACTGGGCCGGTGCCGGTGGGGTGGACGCCGAGCTGGCCCGCCGGATCGACCGCGCGGCCGGTGAGCTGGCCGACCTGGTCGCCGGCCGACCGTCCGCGAAGCGTCCGCTGGACCCGTTCGCCGACGTGCCCTCCTTCGAGGAGCTGCTCCGCGGCGCGTGAGCCGGTCCCCTGGCGGCGGTTTCCGCGGGAACCGCCGCCAGGGCGTCACCGGACGGCGTCCTCCGAGGGGACGGCGGACCCGCCCTGCGGGGCCTCGGCCGTCATGATCCGGACGATCTCCGCCCGGTCGTCGGGTGAGGGCAGCCCCCACCCCGGCTGGTAGCCGTAGACCTCCCCCAGCGGTGTCGACGCCGTGCGCCCGGTGAGCACCTCGACCGAGGAGGAGTCGATCAGGCCCGGGTGCTCGACGCCGCAGGCCTCGGCGACCTTGACCAGGTCGCGGCGCAGCGTCCCGATGTAGTTCGCCGCCCGCACCGACTTCAGCTGCGGGTCCAGACCGTGCGCCAGCCAGGGGTTCTGCGTGGCGACGCCGGTGGGGCAGGTGTCGGTGTGGCACTTCTGGGCCTGGATGCAGCCGATCGCCAGCATCGCCTCGCGGCCGATGTTCACCATGTCGCAGCCGAGCGCGAAGGCCACGATCGCGTTGTCGGGCAGGCCGAGCTTCCCGGCACCGACGAAGGTGACCTGCTCGTGCAGCCCCGCGCGGGCGAACACCGCGTGGACCCGGGCGAAGCCGAGCTGGAACGGCAGGGACACCGAGTCGGTGAAGATCAGCGGTGCCGCGCCGGTGCCGCCCTCGCCGCCGTCGACCGTCACGAAGTCCACGCCGCGGCCGGTGGTCGCCATCAGGTCGGTGAGCTCGTGCCAGAAGGTCATGTCGCCGACGGCGGACTTGATGCCGACCGGCAGCCCGGTCTCGGCGGCGAGCAGCTCCACCCAGTCGAGCAGGCTGTCGGTGTCGGAGAACTCCGCGTGCCGCGACGGGCTGATGCAGTCCACGCCCTCCGGCACGCCGCGGGCGGCCGCGATCTCGGCCGACACCTTCGCGCCCGGCAGGACGCCGCCCAGGCTGGGCTTGGCGCCCTGGCTGAGCTTGACCTCCAGGGCGCGCACGGGCGCCCCGGCCACCAGGTCCTTGAGCCGCTGGAGGTCGAAGCGGCCCTGCTCGTCCCGGCAGCCGAAGTAGGCGGTGCCGATCTGGAACACCAGTTCCCCGCCGTGCCGGTGGTGCACCGAGAGCCCGCCCTCGCCGGTGTTCTGCATGCACCCGGCGAGCGCCGCCCCGCGGTTGAGCGCCTCGATCGCCGCGCCGGACAGCGACCCGAAGCTCATCGCCGAGACGTTCACGACCGAGGCCGGCCGGAACGCCTTCGCCCGGCCGCGCGGACCGCCGAGCACCTTGGCGCTCGGCAGTTGGACGTCGTGGCCCGCGTGCACGGAGGTGGGCGGCACGGCGCGGCCGAACGTGCGGTGGTTGATGACCGGGTAGCCGGCGGTGAACTCCAGGTCGTTGTCGGTGCCGAAGCCGAAGTAGTTGTTCTCGTGCTTCGCCGACGCGTACACCCAGCGCCGCTGGTCGCGGGTGAACGGGCGCTCCTCGTTGTTGCCCGCCACGAGGTACTGGCGCAGCTCCGGGCCGATCGACTCGAGCAGGTACCGGGCGTGGCCGATCACCGGGAAGTTGCGCAACAGGGTGTGCTCGCGCTGCAGCAGGTCACGGGCGGCGACCGCGGCGAGACCGGCGAGGCCGGCACCGGCGAGCCGGAGGGTGCGTCCCATCGCGCCACGATGTCACCACGGGCCCGGTCGCGGTGGGTCCGTCGCGACCGGGCCCGGCGGTTTCCGCGGAAATCGCCGGAGGGGGCGTCAGAGGAAGAGGCTGAGCACCAGCGCAATGAGGAAGCCGATGGTGCCCAGCAGCGTCTCCATGACCGTCCAGGTCTGCAGCGTCGTCTTCTCGTCCATGCGGAAGAAGCGGCTGACCAGCCAGAACCCCGAGTCGTTGACGTGCGACAGCACCGTCGCGCCGCCGGCGATGGCGAGCACGATGAGCGCCAGGTCGACCGACGACAACCCCTCGGTGGCCTCGACGACCGGGGCCATCAGCCCGGCCGCGGTGGTCAGCGCGACCGTCGCGGAGCCCTGCGCCACCCGCAGCAGCACCGAGATGACGAACGCGGCGACGATGACCGGCAGGCCGATGTCCCCGAGGACGTCGGCCAGCGCCGTCCCGATGCCGCTGGCCCGCAGCACGCCGCCGAACATGCCGCCGGCGCCGGTGATCAGGATGATCGCGCAGACTGGCCCGAGGGCGCTGTTGACGATCGACTCGACCTGCGCGCCGCTCTCCCCGCGCCGCACGCCGAGCACGATGCTCGCGACGAGCACCGTGGTGAGCAGGGCCACCGGGGTGGCACCCAGCAGCTGGCCGGCGCGGACGAGGAGCGAGGTCTCGTCGAGCGCCCCCGCGGTGGACAGCGTCGAGAGCCCGGTGTTGAGGAAGATCAGCACCAGCGGCAGCAGCAGGATGCCGACGACGATGCCGAACCGGGGCGGCGCCGGCCGGGTCGCGGTCCCCGTGCGCCGGCCACCCGACGACGCGATCGCCGGCGAGGTGCCCTCGACCGACGGGTCGGGGGTGTCGTCGAGCGGCTTCTCGTCGGCGAGGATGTCCGGCACCGCGACGTCGTAGCGGCGCCCGGCCCACAGCCCGAACAGGTAGCCGCCGAGGTACCAGGTGGGCAGGCCGACGAGCAGGCCGAAGACGAGGACCAGCCCGATGTCCGCGCCGATCAGCTCGGCGGCGGCGACCGGCCCGGGGTGCGGCGGCACGAAGGCGTGCATGACGGCGAAGGCGCCGGCGACCGGCAGCCCGTAGGTCAGCAGCGACCCGCCCAGCCGGAGGGCCACCGTGAAGACGATCGGCAGGAACACGACCAGCCCGGCGTCGAAGAAGATCGGGAAGCCGAACAGCAGCGCCGCCACGCCCAGCGCCAGCGGCGCCCGCTTCTCGCCGAACCGGCCGATCAGGCTGTCGGCCAGCACCTGCGCGCCACCGCTGTGCTCCAGCAGCCGGCCGAGCATCGCGCCCAGCCCGACCAGCAGCGCCACGCTGGCGAGGGTCGTGCCGAACCCGCCGGTCAGCGTGGTGACGACGTCCTCGAGCGGGATCCGGGTGGCCAGCGCGGTGAGCAGGCTGACCAGCACCAGCGCGAGGAACGCGTGCAGCTTCAGCTTCATGATCAGGAACAGCAGGACGCCGACCGCGGCCGCCGCGATGAGCAGCAGCGGGCCGGCGCCGAGCACCGGTTCGACCTCGGGCACGAGTTCCTCCTCGGGGATCGGACGGCGGGTCAGCCGGGGTGGGGCGGGTCGTCGAGGGCGTCCAGCGCGGTGAGGACGTCGGTCAGCGCGTCGGTGGAGCGCTCCACCAGCGGCCGCAGCTCCCGGTAGACCGCGGCCTCGTCGGGGTCGGGCTCGACCGGGTCGTGCACGGTCACCAGCGCGGTGGCAGCGTCGAGGTCCGGCAGCGCGCCGAGGGCGTGCAGCCCCAGCAGGCAGGCGCCCAGGCCGGTGCCCTCGGGTGAGTCGGCGACCCGCACCGGCAGGTCGAGCGCGGCGGCGAGCGTGCGCACCCACAGCGACGAGGCGACCGCTCCCCCGGTGGCGCGCACCTCGCACACCGGGACGCCGGTGGCCGAGAAGGCGTCGCGGACCAGCGCCAGCTGCTGGCAGACACCCTCCACCGCGGCGCGGACCAGGTGCGGCCGGCGGTGCTCCCGGCGCAGCCCCAGGTAGGCGCCGCGCAGCCCGGAGCGCCACCACGGCGCCCGCTCGCCGAGCAGGTAGGGCAGGCAGAGCAGCCCGGCGCTCCCCGCGGAGACACCTGCGGCCTCGTCGAGCAGCCGGGCGTCGAGCTCGTCGGCCTCCTCGCCCTGCGGCTCGGGCTCGCCGGGCTCCACGGCGAGCGCGTGCGAGGCCCAGCGGACCACCGAGCCGCCGTTGTTCACCGCTCCCCCGACCACCCAGTGCTCGTCGGTGAGGGCGTAGCAGAACAGCCGGCGGCCGGGGTCCACCGTGGGCGCGGGGACGACGACCCGCATCGCGCCGCTGGTGCCGAGGGACACCGCGGCGACCTCCGGGCGCACCGCGCCGACGCCGAGGTTGGCCAGCACCCCGTCGGAGGCGCCCACGACGACGGGGGTGTCGGCCGGCAGGCCGGTCGCGGCGGCGACGTCGGCGCGCAGCCCGGGCAGCACCGCGGTCGTCGGCAGCACCTCGCCGAGCTGGCCGGACCGCACCCCGGCGATCGCCAGCGCCTCGTCGTCCCACCGGCCGGCGCGGATGTCGTACAGCCCGGTGGCCGAGGCGCAGGAGCGGTCGACCACCTGCGGGCCGCCGCACAGCGCAGCGACGACGAGTTCCTTGACCCCGCCCCAGCGCGGCGTCCCGGCCACCCGGTCGGCGTCCTGCGCCCGCTCCCAGGACAGCTTCACCAGCGGCGACATCGCGTGCACCGGCGTGCCGGTGCGGGCGTGCAGGTCCGGCGCGCGCCCGTCGGCGTGCAACGCCCGCGCCCACGCGGCGGCCCGGGCGTCGGCCCAGGTCACCACCGGGCCCAGCGGCGCCCCGTCGCCGTCCATCCGCACCAGGCCGTGCATGGCGGCGCAGAGGCTGATCCCGACGACCCGGTCGCCGCGCTCGCGGGCGAGGGCGGCGACCGCGGTGAGCGCCTCCACGGCGGCCCGCTGCAGGCGGCCGGCGTCGAGCTCGGCGCGGCCGGGGGCGGGCACCAGCAGCGGGTACCCCACGCTGACCAGGTCGCGGACGCGCGCGTCGACGCCCGCGGTCACCGCCTTCGTCGCCGTCGTCCCGGAGTCCAGCCCGACGACGACGTCCACGCGCACCTCCCGCTGGGACCCTGCGGTCGGGCCCGACGCTAGTGGCTCATCCGGCCAGGGGCGCGCGGGCGGGTTGCTCCTCCTCGGCGGGCTGCCCGGCCACGGTCTGCAGCACCGCGTCCAGCTCGGCGGTCAGCCGGCGCACCTCGGCGTGCGCCCGCGCCAGCTCCTCCTCCGCGGCCGTGCGGGCCTCCTCCGCCTCCGCCCGCATGCGCTCGCAGTCGGCAACGGCGGCGTCCCTGACCTCGCGGGCCCGCCGCAGCAGGGCGTCGGCCTCGGCCCGCGCCTCCCCCCGCAGTCGGTCGCCGTCGGCGGCCCCGGCCTCGGTCAGCCGCGCGGCCTCGTCGGCGGCCAGCCGCAGGATCTCCCCGACCCGCTCGGAGGTGCGCACCTGCTCCCGCCCGGCCGGCGAGCAGGCCAGCAACCGGCGGGAGATCTCCAGCTCCGCCGAGCAGGCGCCGTAGCGGGACAGCAGCTCGTCGTTGGCCCGCCGGACGGCGAGCAGCTCGGTCTCGGCCCAGGCGACGTAGTTGTCCACCTGCAGCCGGTCGTAGCCCCGCAGCGCGCCGCGGAACAGCGGCCGGGGCTCGAGCAGTGCGTCGAGGTCACCGGAGGGGTGGCGGCCGGCGTACTCGAGGTGGGGCCCCGCCGCCCCGGATCCGCCGCCGGCCGGGGCCTCGTTGCGTCGGAACACCGCGCCTCCCTGCCTCCCCGTCCCACCCGATCAGCAGGACGGTCCCAGACGGCAGCCGCCGGGAGGGTCGCCCGCGGTGCGGCGCGGCGGGCGGGACGGCCCCGTCCGCCACTGCGTGCCGGGCCGGACACGCGGCGTGAGAAAGGACCCCCTCGCCCCCACTCGCGGCGGGACCCCGCGAGGGGGCCGGGTCCTGTTCTCAGTGGTAGACCGAGCGCCCCCGCAGCCGGGCGCCCACGGCGGCGACCAGCGGCGCCAGGACGACGCCGTCGCGGGCCAGCCGCTCCCGCAGCTGCCGGCGGTGCCGGATGACGCCGACCAGGCCGATCGCCCAGAACACGTACTGGACGGCGAACGCGGCCCGGAAGGCGTCCAGCGAGTACCCGGTCGAGCCGCCCGGGGTGAGCAGGTCGAGCACCGCGCCCACGGCCAGGACGGTGAGCAGCGAGGCGACGAAGCCGCCGACGTTGACCACCCCGCTGGCGCTGCCCTGCCGCTCGGCGGGGTTCCAGGTGCGGGCGTAGTCGAAGCCGATCATCGAGCCGGGGCCGTTGGTGCCCAGGACGACGACCAGCAGCACCAGCACCGGCAGCGGCGCCCGGCCCGGCCACAGCAGCACGACGGTCCAGGCGGCCGCGGTCAGGGCGAGGATCGTGAAGACCAGGTCGGAGCGGCGCAGCGGCCACCGGGCGCAGAGCCGGCCGAGCAGCGGGCCGATGCCCATGCCGACGACGACGAGGAGGGTGAGCAGGGCCGCCGCGGTCGCCGGGCTCACGCCCTGGCCGAGCACCAGGAACGGGTAGCCCCACAGCAACGCGAAGACGGTGCCGGAGAACTGGGTGACCAGGTGCGTGTAGAGGCCGATCCGGGTGCCCGGCTCCCGCCAGGTCAGCGCCAGGCTGCGCCGGACCTCCGCCAGCCCGGAGGCGCGCGGCAGCTCGGTCCCCGCGGGCGCGTCCGCGAGCGCCACCAGCACCAGGACGGCGACGAGCAGCCCCACCGCGGCCGCGCCGAGGAAGGTCGTCGTCCAGGAGGTGCTGTGCAGCAGCGCCACCAGCGGGTAGGCGGCGGCGATCGAGCCGACCTGGCCGAGGATGCCGGTCAGTTGCGTGACCAGCGGGACCGCCGGCCCGGGGAACCAGAAGCCGACCAGGCGCAGCACGCTGATGAACGTCATGGCATCGCCCGCGCCGACCAGGACGCGGGCCGCGACCGCGGTGGGCACGTCGGTGGCGAGCGCGAGGACCAGCTGGCCGGCGGCCATCGTGACCGCGCCCGCGATGACCATCCGCTTGGAGCCGAACCGGTCCAGGGCGACGCCGACCGGGACCTGCAAGCCCGCGTAGACGGCGAGCTGGAGCACGAGGAACAGCGAGACCGCCGAGGCGCCGGCGTCGAAGCGCTGCTGGGCCTCCACCCCGGCCACGCCGAGGGAGGCGCGGTGGAAGACCGCGACGGCGTAGGCGGCGAGCGCGACCAGCCACACCGCGTAGGCGCGGGCCGTCGGGCGGGATGCGGTCGGCGTGCTCACCCTCAGGACGACGTCACCGGCACCGCCGTTCCTTCCCCGAGTGCCCGGTGAGATCGGTCACCGCCCCCGTGTGCTCCGCCCCGGACGCACCGCACGCCCGGTTCCGGAGGACGCCGATACAGTCGCCGACGTGGGTGGTCTCGTCGAGCTCGGCGGCGACCCGACCGTGGACGACGCCCAGCGCCGCGGCCGCATCCTCGGCGCGCTGGCCTCCTGCATGGCCGAGAAGGGCTACCGCGCCACGACCGTCGCCGACATCGCGCGGGTGGCCCGGGTCTCGAAGACCGTGCTGTACGCCCACTTCCACGACAAGGAGCACTGCCTCCTCGAGCTGGTCTCCCGGGCGACGGACAAGGTCCTCGACGAGCTCCGCCGGACCCAGCGCGAGGCGGCCGAGGCCGGGCTGCCGTGGCGCGACCGGCTGCACGCGACCGTCGCGACCCTGCTGTCCGCCCTCGCCTCCGCGCCGGAGGTCGCCTGGGCGGTCCTGGTGGAGGTCCAGGCGGCCGGCCGCAGCGGGCTGGCGCTGCGCCGCGACGTCCTGCACCGCTACGTCGCGCTGCTGCGCGAGACCGCCGACGACCTGGTCGCCCGCTCCCCCGACGAGGTGCGCCCGGTCGAGGAGGCGCTGGTGCTGGCCGCGGTCGGCGGCATCCACGAGCTCATGCTGGCCCGGGTCGAGCGCGGTCAGGCCGACCGGCTCACCGAGGACGCCGACGTCGCCGCCGCCGTCCTGGTCGGGCTGCTCGAGTGCCGTACCTGAAGAAGGAATGACCTGCGCGGGCCGGGGGCAGGAGGGACGTCGTCCGCCGGGCCCGACCGGGCCGCGGCCGCGCAGACCCGTGCCCGCCCGAGCAGAGGAGCCCTCGATGGCGTCCGTCATCCACTACACCATCGCGACCGAGGCGGAGAAGTACGCCGACTTCCGCCGCGTGCTGTGGACCGGCAGGAACACCCAGCTGGTCATCATGACCATCCCGCCGGGCGGCGAGATCGGCGAGGAGGTGCACGAGGACATCGACCAGATCCTCACCTTCGTCAGCGGCACCGGTGAGGCGCGGGTCTCCGGCTCGAAGAAGCAGGTGGCGCAGGGCGACCTGGTCGTCGTCCCCGCCGGGACGAAGCACAACTTCGTCAACACCGGCCCGAACCCGCTGGTCCTCTACACCGTCTACGGCCCGCCGGAGCACGCCGACGGCGCGGTGCACGCGACCAAGGAGGAGGCCGACGCGGCCGAGGAGGCCGGCGAGGACGAGCCGCCCACCGAGTGACCACCAGGCGGAGGGCGGCCCGGACGGTGGCCACCCTCCGCCGCGTGCAGGGTCGTACGACCCCTGTCCAGGTGCGGGCCCGACCGGCGAGCTGGTGCAGTGACCCCGGGTCCGACCGGGAGGGGTGTCATGGCGACGAGCGGGGCGCCCGCACGCCGCCGGCTGCTGTGCGTGGCGCCGCTGGTCCCCGCCGGCGGCGTCGACACCCTGCTGACGGCGTTCGGCATGCTCGCCGGCGACCGGCCGGAGCTGTCCGTGGACGTCGTCGGCAGCGGGCCGCTGTCCCGGGTGCTGCGCGACCAGGCGACGTACCTCGGCGTGACCGAGCGGATCTGCTTCCGCGGCTCGCTGGCCGTCCCGGCGGTCCGGGCGGCGGTGCGGGGCTGCGCCCTGCTGGTCCTGCCGCACCGGGACGACACGGCCACCGGGTCGCCGACCGTGGAGGCCGCCCTGCGGGAGGCCCTGGCGAGGGCCCGCCCGGTGGTGGCCACCCTCCCGGCGGCGCGGCACGCCGCCCTGCGGGATACCGAGCCGGTCGTGCCGCCGGACGTCCCGACCGCGCTGGCGCAGGCCCTCGCCACCGCGCTGGCCGTCCCCGAGCAGGCCCCGGCCGCCCCCCTCCCGCAGCCGGAGCCCGTCCGGCACCTCCTGCGGCGGGCCTGGCACCGGGTCCTCGGGTGAGGCCCGCCGTCCCCCCGTCCGGGGCACAGTGCCCGCCCGCCCCTTGCGCACCGGCACCCCGGGATGGCACAACTCCCCGGCAGGGCGGTCCCGCGCCTGCGCGGGACGGGGGTGGGATGACCACGGAGCTCACCGCGGCCGCGGCACCCTCCGCGGACCCGGGCTGGGTGGTTCTGGGCGACGGCGGGACCGCAGCGCGGGCCCGGCCGGCGTCCCCCTCGGTGGGCCGGGTGGTGCGCAGGTTCGTCCTCGCCAACCTGGCCGCCGTCGTCCTGCTGCTGGCCGGCGGCCTCTGGGCCGGCGTGGAGGCGGCCGAGGACGAGGCCCTGGTCGACGCCCGCCGCACCACGGACCTGCTGGCCGACGTGCTCGTCCAACCCCTCGTCGACGACCGGCTGCTCGCCGGCGACCCCGCGGCGATCGCCGCCGTCGACGCCGCGCTGCGCGACGGACTGGCGCAGACCGCCGTCCTGCGGGTCAAGATCTGGACCCCCGACGGCCGGGTCGTGTACTCCGACGAGGCCCGCCTCATCGGGTCGACCTACCCCTTCGACGACGTCGACCAGCAGACCCTGCGCGACGGCGTCACCCGCGCCGCGGTCAGCGACCTCAGCCGCCCGGAGAACCGGTTCGAGCCCTCGGGCGGCCGGCTGCTGGAGGTCTACGGGCTGATCGAGGGCCCCACGGGCGAACCGCTGCTGCTGGAGACCTACTCGGTGTACGAGGAGGCCACCGAGCGCCGCTTCGAGATCTGGGCGCAGTTCGCGCCGATCTCGATGATCGTGCTGCTCACCCTCGTCGCCGTGCAGCTGCCGCTGGCCTGGCGCATGGCGACGCAGCTGCGGGCCACGCAGCGGGAACGCGAACTCCTGCAGGCGCGGGCGCTGGACGTCTCCACCGAGGAGCGCCGGCTGATCGCCGGCAGCCTGCACGACGGCATCGTGCAGGACGTCTCGGCCTCCGCGCTGCTGGTCGCCCGCGCCGCCGACGACCTGCGGGCGGGCCCGGTGGACGCCAGGGACCGGCAGGTGGTCGAGGTGCTCGGCCAGGCGGCCGGGGCGCTGCGGGAGTCGGTGGGCTCGCTGCGCTCGCTCCTGGTGGAGATCCACCCGCCGACCCTGGAGCAGGCCGGGCTGCCCGGCGCGCTGGCCGACCTGGCCGCGCGGCTGCGGCCCCGGGGCATCGACGTCGACCTGACCGTCGCCGAGGACCTCGAGGCCGGACCGGGCACCGCCGCGCTGCTGCTGAGCACGGTGCAGGAGGCGCTGCGCAACGTGGTCAAGCACGCGCGCTCCCGCAGCGTGGCCGTCACCGTCGAGCAGCGGCCCGGGCGCCTGGTCCTGCAGGTCAGCGACGACGGCGTGGGCTTCGACGTCGCGGCGGTGGTGGACCGGTCGCGCACGGGTCACCTCGGGCTCCGCCTGCTCGCCGACCGCGCCGCGGCAGAGGGGGCCACCCTCGCCGTGCGCACCGCTCCCGGTGCCGGCACGACCCTGCGGCTGGAGGTCCCCCGCCCGTGATCGACGTCCTGGTCGTCGACGACCACGCGCTCATGCGCACCGGCCTCTCCGGCCTGATCGCCGCGGCCGGCGACATGCGCGTGGTCGGGACGGCGGCCGACGGCGCCGAGGCGGTCGAGGAGGTGGCCCGGCTGGGGCCGCACGTGGTGCTCATGGACCTGTCCATGCCGGTCCTGGACGGCGTCGGGGCGACCCGCCGCATCGTCGAGGAGCACCCGGACGTCGAGGTGCTGGTGCTCACCTCCTTCTCCGACCAGCAGCGGGTCATGGAGGCGCTCGACGCCGGCGCCAGCGGCTACGTGCTCAAGGACACCGAGCCGGCCGACCTGCTCGCCGCCATCCGCTCGACCGCCCGCGGCCACTCCCCGCTCGACCCCCGGGTGGCCCGCACGGTCCTGCACGCCCGGCGCGGCCCGGCCCGCGCGGCCGAGCTCACCGAGCGGGAGCAGGAGGTGCTCGCCCTGGTCGGCCGCGGGCTGGCCAACAAGCAGATCGCCCGCCGCCTCGGCATCCGCGAGAGCACCGTCAAGGCGCACCTGACCAGCGTCTTCCAGCGGATCGGCGTCCGGGACCGCACCTCCGCCGCGCTGTGGGCCCGCACCCACCTGCCCGAGGCACCGGACGCCCCGGCCTCCTGACCGTCAGCCCCGGCGGAGGCGCTCCACCAGCGGTGCGGTCGACGCCGGGAGCAGCCGCGTGACCGGCGTCGGCAGCCGGACCTCCACGGCGACGTCCTCGTCGACCCGGTACGGCTGGGTCTGCAGCACCGAGCCCAGGGTGCGGCGCAGCCGCGAGACCTCGGCGCGCACGGTGACCGTCCGGGTCGGGTCGCCGAAGAGGTCGTCGGCGAGGGCAGCGGCCGAGCGGCCTGCCGGGTGCCGGGTCAGGGCGAGCAGGATCTCGGCGTGCCGGAGGCTCAGCCCGGTGGTCCAGCTGCCGCTCGCCCCGGTCACCTGCACCTGCGGGCGGGCCCCGCTGAGGTCGAGCACCAGCCCCGCCGGCCGGTCGTCGTCCTCCGCGCCGTGCGGGCGCAGCAGCCAGCCCCCGGGCAGCGGCTCGACGGTGCACCGGCCCAGCGCCGGCACCCACGCCGTCCCCGGGTGCAGTCCCTCGGGCAACGCCACGCGGGCGGGCGCGGTCAGGGCGGTCGCGGCGGCGGTGCACCCGTCGACGCCGACGACCAGCGCCGGGCCGGTCAGCCGGGCCAGCATCGGCGCGGCCAGCGTGCGCAGCCGCTCGACGTGCCGGGCGTGCGCCCGCAGGAGCTCCTGCCCGGCCAGCAGGGCGACGGCGTCGACCAGGGCGATGGTGCTCGGGTGCACCGTCGAGGCCGGGCCGGAGAGGTCGACCACCCCCAGGACGCGGCCGGTGACCGGGTCGCGCAGCGGCGCGGCGGCGCAGGTCCAGGGCTGGTGGCCCTCGGCGTAGTGCTCGGCGGCGTGCACCTGCAGCGGCGCGCGGACCACGACGCTGGTGCCGATGGCGTTGGTGCCGACGACGTCCTCGTCCCAGGAGGAGCCCTCGACGAAGCCCAGCCGGTCGGCCCGCCGGCGCACCTCGGCACCGCCCTCCCGCCACAGCACCCGGCAGCCGGCGTCCCCCACGACCAGCACCTGCCCGGCGTCGCGGGCCACCGACAGCAGCCGCTCGCGCAGCAGCGGCAGCAGCGGGGCCAGGCCGCTCTCCGCCCGGCGGCGCTCCAGCTCGGGCCCGTCCAGCGGGACGACGTCCGGCGACCGTGACGGGTCCAGGCCGCTGCCGCGCAACCGCCGCCAGGAGGCCCCGATCACCGGCCGGGGTGCCGCCGGCGGCGTGCCCCCGGCGAGGGCCGCGGCACGGACCCGGGCGAGCAGCCGGGTGTGCACCCGCGGATCGGTTCCGGGGGGCAGGGCGCTCTGGACCTCGGTCATGGGCAGCTCCTCGTCTGTGACCTGCGACACGACCATATGTCCTGCAACCCCCTGCAACGCCTCCCAGGCGTCGGCCCGGGCGGGTCTGCTGGGCGGCGTCCCCACCCGCGACGACGCAGGAGGCGCGCCCGCATGACGCAGACGGTCGAACGACCCGAGACCACCGGCTCCCCCACCGACCGCACCGACGCCTGGCTGGCCGCGTTCGAGGACGCGCTCACCGCTCGCGACGCCGACCGCGCGGCGGGCATGTTCGCCGCCACGAGCTTCTGGCGGGACCTCATCGCCTTCACCTGGAACATCACCACGGTCGAGGGGCCCGACGGCGTCCGCGACCTGCTCGGCGCCACCCTGGAGTCCACCGACCCGCGCGGCTTCCGCACCACCGAGGAGCCGACCGAGGACGACGGGACCATCACGGCCTGGATCGAGTTCGAGACCGCGGTCGGGCGCGGCCGCGGGCTGCTGCGGCTGCAGGAGGAGGGCACGAAGGCGTTCACCCTGCTGACCACGCTGTACGAGCTGAAGGGGCACGAGGAGCCGCTCCGCGAGCGCCGGCCGATGGGCGCCGAGCACGGCGCGAACCGCGAGCGCAGGACCTGGCGGGAGCGCCGGGAGCAGGAGGAGGCCGAGCTCGGGTACACCACCCAGCCCTACGTGCTGGTCGTCGGCGGCGGGCAGGGCGGCATCGCCCTCGGCGCGCGGCTGCGGCACCTCGGTGTCCCGGCCCTGGTGATCGACAAGCACGCCCGGCCCGGCGACCAGTGGCGCAGCCGCTACAAGTCGCTGTGCCTGCACGACCCGGTCTGGTACGACCACCTGCCCTACCTGAAGTTCCCGGACAACTGGCCCGTCTTCGCGCCCAAGGACAAGATCGGCGACTGGCTCGAGTCCTACGTGAAGGTCATGGAGGTGCCCTACTGGGGCGGCACCGTCGCGCGCTCGGCCAGCTACGACCAGCAGACCGGCGAGTGGACCGTCGAGGTCGAGCGCGACGGGGAGCCGCTCACGCTGCGCCCGAAGCAGCTGGTGCTGGCCACCGGCATGTCCGGCAAGCCGAACGTCCCCCGGCTGCCCGGGCAGGACGTGTTCCGGGGCGAGCAGCACCACTCCTCGGCCCACCCCGGCCCCGACGAGTACGCGGGCAAGAAGGTCGTCGTCATCGGCAGCAACAACTCCGCGTTCGACATCTGCGGAGCGCTGTGGGAGATCGGCGCCGACGTGACCATGGTGCAGCGCACCTCGACGCACATCGTGAAGAGCGACAGCCTCATGGAGATCGGCCTCGGGGCCCTGTACTCCGAGCAGGCGGTCGCCAACGGGGTGACCACCGAGAAGGCCGACCTCATCTTCGCCTCGCTGCCGTACCGGATCATGCACGAGTTCCAGATCCCGCTGTACGAGCAGATGAAGGAGCGCGACGCCGACTTCTACCGGCGCATGGCGGACGCCGGCTTCTGGCTGGACTGGGGCGACGACGGCTCGGGGCTGTTCATGAAGTACCTGCGCCGCGGCTCGGGCTACTACATCGACGTGGGCGCCGCCGAGCTGGTGGCCGACGGCGAGGTGAAGCTGGCGCACGGGCAGGTCGAGCGGCTCACCGAGGACTCCGTCGTCCTCGAGGACGGCACCGAGCTGCCCGCCGACCTCGTCGTCTACGCCACCGGCTACGGGTCGATGAACGGCTGGGCGGCCGACCTCATCTCCCAGGAGGTCGCCGACAAGGTCGGCAAGGTGTGGGGCCTGGGCTCGGACACCACCAAGGACCCGGGCCCGTGGGAGGGCGAGCAGCGCAACATGTGGAAGCCCACCCAGCAGCAGGCGCTGTGGTTCCACGGCGGCAACCTGCACCAGTCACGGCACTACTCGCTGTACCTGGCGCTGCAGCTGAAGGCCCGCAGCGAGGGGATCCCCACCCCGGTCTACCGCCTGCAGGAGGTGCACCACCTGTCCTGACGCGCCTCGTCCCGAGTCGTTCATGGGGTTGTTGCTCCGGGACACGCCCGCGACGGCGTGTCACCAGGCGACGACCCCGTGATCAACTCGGCTCGGCGCCGTCGCGGATCAGGCGGCGGCAGCGTCCCGGCGGGCGTGGGCGGCGGCCACCACGTGCGGGACGAGCGCCTGGGCGATGTGCGCGTAGCCGGCCGACGACGGGTGGAAGCGGTCGGCGGAGAACAGCGCCGGGTCGGTGCCGAACGCGACGGAGACGGCGTCGGAGACGGCCGCGACCATGGAGCCGTGGGCGCGGGCGACGGCGGCCTGCTCGCGCTGCAGGGTCGCCGAGGCGGTCTGCACCAGCGGCCGCAGCGCCGGCGGCACCCACGGCACCGACGACATGTCCGGCGCCGGGACGACGACCACGTCGGTGCCGGCCGCCCGCAGCCCGGCCAGCGCGCCGGCCAGGGCGGCGGCCGCCTGCGCCGGCGGCACCAGCCGGGCCAGGTCGTTGGCGCCGACGACGACCACGGCGAGGTCCACGTCCAGCGGTGCGGCCCGCCGGACCTGCGCGGCGAGGTCGCGCGACACCGCCCCGGGCACGGCCAGCACGGTCAGCTCGACGTCGTACCCGGCGTCGGTCAGCGCCGCGGCCAGCCGCGGGCCGAGGGCGTCACCCGGACCGGCGGCGCCGGAGCCGTACGCGAGGGAGTCACCGAGCAGGGCGAGTCGGAGGGGCGTGCGCATCACGTCCTGTGCAACACCGGCGCACGCACCGCCATGCCCGCCCCGGGAACGCGACAGGGCCCGGCCGGGAGCACTCCCGGCCGGGCCCCGTCGCGCGGCCCCCCTGCAGGGCCCCGCCGCGAGCCTGCGATGGTGGGGGGCAGGGGGGTCCTCTCTCAGGCCTTCGGGCCGCCGGCGGCGTAGACGACCTGGCCGGACACGAAGCCGGCGCCCTCGCTCACGAAGAACGAGGCCAGGTGCGCGATGTCCTCGGGCTGGCCGACCCGCTGCACCGGGATCTCCTTGGCGGCGTAGGCGATGAAGTCCTCGAACGCCACGCCCATCCGGTCGGCGGTCGCCCGGGTCATCTCGGTCTGGATGAAGCCGGGTGCGATCGCGTTGGCGGTGACGCCGAACTTGCCCAGCTCGATCGCCAGGGTCTTGGTGAAGCCCTGCAGACCCGCCTTCGCCGTCGCGTAGTTGGCCTGGCCCCGGTTGCCCAGCGCCGAGGTGCTGGAGAGGTTGACGATCCGACCCCAGCAGGCCTCGATCATGTGCTTCTGCACCGCGCGGGTCATGAGGAAGGCGCCCCGCAGGTGCACGTTCATGACCGTGTCCCAGTCGGCCTCGGTCATCTTGAACAGCATGTTGTCGCGGATGACGCCGGCGTTGTTGACGAGCACCGTCGGGGCGCCCAGCTCGGCGACCACGCGGGCCACCGCGGCCTCGACCTGCTCGGCGTCGCTGACGTCGGCGCCGAGCGCCACCGCGCGGCCGCCGGCGGCCTCGATGACCTGCACCGTCTCCTTGCCCGCGGCCTCGTCCAGGTCGAGCACGCCCACGGCGAACCCGTCCTGCGCCAGCCGCTTGGCGACGGCCGCACCGATGCCCCGTGCGGCTCCGGTGACGATCGCCACGCGGGCCCCGGTGCTGTTCGACTCGCTCATCTGTTCGTCCCTCTCCGATTCTGCGCCGTCCGGTGCGCTGGATCACACGGTACGGACCGGCTCCGGGAGGCTACCGGCGGGTAGCCGCGGATCGGGGGACGACGCGGGTCACGGCCAGATGCTGGCGACGACGATCCCGGAAACGGCCAGCTGGACCGCGGCGAGGACCAGGCTCGCCGGGTGGAAGGCCACCTCGGTCACGTGCCGGCCGAGCTTGCCGGGGGTGAGGACGTCGAGCACCACGAACGCGACCGCCTGCAGCACCACGCCTAGCACGCCGAAGACGACGGTGTAGAGCAGCGCCGTCCCGAAGCCGCTGGTGGCGTTGGTCCAGATGGCCGCGAAGATGACCAGCCCCTGGGCGAGGAACCCGGCGGCGAGCACGATCCCGGCGTTGACCGACCGGTCCTCGTGGATGTGCCGGCCGAGGCGGCCGGGGGTGAGCAGGTCGAGCACCACGAAGCCGAGGGTCAGCAGCACGATGCCGACCCCGGTGTAGGCGACGGCGTAACCGATGCTGGCCAGCACGAGGGACCTCCGGGGGATGCGGGACGGGCGGACGCCGGACGTGTCTACCGCACCGGTGCCCCCTGGTCGGCCCTCGGCGTGCCGGACGCGGTCGCTCCCTCAGCCGGCACTACCTCAGCCGGCTTCCGCGCCCCGGTCCGCTGCCCGCTCGCCGGCGCTGGCTGCGATGCTCCCGAGGCTGTCAGCCGGCGACGACGTCCACGCGGTCGAAGCCCTCGGCCGCCGACGGGGGCACGAAGCGCGCCGCCGTCCCGTACAGCCCGGCCGGCGGCACCCGGGCCCGGCCCTCCCGGGCGTCGTTGCGCGCGGCGCAGACCGGCACCGGGGTGTCCAGCCAGACCGCGCGGACGCCGACGCCGGCCGCCCGGGCCGCCGCGACCAGGGCGGCCCGGTCCCCGGGCGTCGGGTTGGTGTTGTCGACGACGACGCTGCTCCCCCGGGCCAGCAGCTCGGCGACCACCCGCTGCTGCCGGGCCTCGCGGCGCCGGGCGTGGGGCCAGTGGTCCTTGCTGACGACCGCGTGCGTCGCGGCCAGGTGCCCGCGCACCCAGGTCGACTTGCCGCTGCCCTGCAGACCGGCCATGACCACCAGCTCCTGGGCCGGCCCCGCCCCCGTGCAGGGTCCCGCGCCGGCCCCGTCCAGAGGCTCACCGCGAGCCTGCGAGCGGTGAGGAGGACGGGGTCCTCCCATGGTGGGGGGCACGGGGTCCTTCCTCAGGCGGTCTGGCGCAGCGGCGTCACGTCGGCGTCGTCGTCCGCCACGGGGCGGGGCGCCGGGTGCTCCACCAGCGCCAGGACCCGGCCGGCCATGAACCGGGCGGTGCGGACGGCGGTCCCGCCCCGGGTGGTCTCGGTGACCTCGACCAGCCCGCGGCCGTGGCGCACGTCCACCCGCCGCCCGGCGCGGGTGGCCTCGATCTCGTAGGTGCGGGTGCTCCCGCCGGCGTCGATCACGACCTCGACACGGTCGCCCTTCATGGCGTCCTCCAGACGTCACGCCGGGCGGGGTGCCCGACATGGGGACAACGTCCTCCAGGGGTCCGACATTCCGTGCTGACCTGCGGTTTCAGCCTTCCGGGGGGCGTCGGTGCGGCCGCGGGACGTGCAGCGCGCGGACCGAGGCCAGCGCCGCGCGGCGGGCGTGCGCGCGCTGGCGGGCGCGGCTGGTCCGAGGGGCTCTCGGTTCCTCGCGCAGCATCGCGTCGAGCCAGTGGCCGCGGGGGTCGACGTCCACGAGCAGCGCCTTGAGCAGCAGGGTGAGCGGGATGGCCAGCAGCGCGCCGAGCGCGCCGAGCACCCAGCCCCAGAAGAGCAGCGCGACGAAGGTGACCGTCATCGACAGCCCCACCGAGTCGCCTACGAACCGGGGCTGGATGAGCGTCTGGACGACGAAGTTGAGCAGTGCGTAGACCGCGACGACGATCCAGAAGTCGGTCCAGCCGCCGTCGAGCAGGGCCAGGATCGCCGGCGGCACCAGGCCCAGGACGAACCCGATGTTGGGCACGTAGTTGGTGATGAAGGACAGCAGCCCCCACACCACCGGCAGCGGGATGCCGATGACCATCAGCGCCACCGTGTCGCCGACCGCCACGATCCCGCCGAACACCGTGCTCACCCACAGGTAGCTGCGGGTGCCGCGGGCGAACAGGCCCAGCGCGATCGGCAGGTGCGGGCGCTCGGCGGCGACGAGCGCCAGCCGCCGGCCGAACCCGCCGGACTCGATGGAGAGGAAGACCAGGGCCGCCAGCAGCAGCACCAGGGTCGAGGCGGTGTCCGTGGCCCGCGACAGCACGCCGGTGGCCACGCCGACCAGCTGGCTGTAGTCGAACCGGGCGACGAGGTCGGAGAGCTGGCCGGAGACGATGCCCCGGTCGTTGAGGTCGGCGACCACCGAGGCGACGAGCGCCTCGGCCTCCCCGGCGTAGTTCGGCAGCAGGGCGGCGAACTGGGCGATCGACACCACCAGCAGCCCGACGAAGCCCAGCAGGACGGCCCACACGAGCAGCAGCAGGACGCTGGCGCTCGCCCAGCGCGGCCAGCCGTGCCGCTGCAGGAAGCGCTGCACCGGCGCGAGGGCGATGACCACGACGAGGGCGAGCAGCAACGGGCCGACCAGCCAGGCGATCGAGCGGACCCCGGCGATCGCGATCGTCGCTGTGGCGGCGCCGATGAGCAGCACCATCCAGCGCGGCATGCCGCCGGTCGGCGGCCCGAGCGCGTCCTCGGGCAGCAGGTCCGCCTCGGTCCGGGGTACCGCGGCGGCCTCTGCCGCGGCCCGCGCCTCGAGCGCGGCGCTCTGCGCCTCGGCGGCCGCGGCAGGCGGCACGCCGGTGGCCCCGTTGGCCTGCGGGACGTCGGTCCCCGGGACACCCCGCTGTGTGGTCACCGTCGGTCGCCGCAGCCCTCGACGCCGGCGGGCGCGCCGGAGCAGCCGGTGCCGGGAGGCCCCGGGTGGATCCCGACCATGTGCCCTCCTCCGCGGATCGCCGCGCCGCCCGGGCCGTCAACCTGGCACGCCCGACCGGCCGGCTCAGGGACGCGCACCGTCCAGCAGCGCGGTCATCGTCGGCAGGTCGAAGAACGCCGCGGTCTCCCGGGCGGTCGGGCCGCCGGCGTCCGGGTCGGCCCCGGCCGCCAGCAGCGCGCGCACCGTCTCCGCCGACTGCTTGAAGACCGCCGCGGCCAGCGCCGTCTGCCCGCGGTCGTTCACCCGGCCGGCGTCGGCGCCGCGGTCCAGCAGCGCGGCGACGGTGTCCGGGTGGCCGTGGTAGGCGGCCAGGATGAGCAGCGTGTCGCCCTTGTCGTTGGTCAGGTTCGCCGGCACCCCGGCGTCGACGTAGGCGGCCAGCTGCTCCGTCGCCCCGCCGCGCGCGAGGTCGAACACCCGCGCCGCCAGCTCGACGACCCCCGGGTCGATGGGGCCGCTCCCCTGCTGCTCGCTCACGGCGTCGAGGGTAGGAGCTCGGTCCGCCGGCCGGGTCGCTGCGACCGCCCGCCGGCGGCCACCCGGTCGGTGAGGGCGAGCACGCGGCGCCAGACGTCGGCGCAGGCCTCGGCCCAGTCGCCGTGGGCGCGGTCGAAGAAGGAGTGCGGCGCCCCGTCGTAGACGGCCGTCTCCACCTGCGCACCGCCGGCGCGCAGCCGCCCGGCCAGTGCCAGCTGGTCCTCGACGGGGGTGGCGGCGTCGGCGCCGGCGATCACCATGAGCGTCGGGCGGACGGCGGGCGCCTCGCCGGTCAGCTCGGGCCTGCCGTAGAAGCCGACGCAGGCGGCCAGGTCCAGGTCGCTGCCGGCAAGCCGCCACGCGTGGCTGCCGCCGAAGCAGAAGCCCACGGGAACCACCGGGAGGTCCGGGCGGGTGCGCTCGCGCAGGTAGGCCACCGCCGCGGTGACGTCGGCGTCCACGCCGGACGCGGTGACCCGCGGGATGTGGGTCCGCCAGTCGAAGTCCTGCCCCCGGGCGCCGGTCCCGGGCAGCTCCGCCGTCCGCCCGAACCAGTCCACGGCCAGCGCCGGCAGCCCGGCCTGCGCGAACCGCTCGGCCAGTGCCACGTAGTACGGGTGCAGCCCGCGGATGTCGGGCAGCACGACCACGCCGGCCCGGGCCTCGCCGGCCGGCGCGGCGTACGCGGCGGCGACCTCGGTGCCGTCGGTGGAGGTCAGCGTCAGCGTGCCGCGCTCGGCGACGTCCCCGCTCCTCGGCGGTGCGGGCGGGCGGCTGTCGGGGTCGTGGCACATGCCGCCGGTTGTACCCGGGGGGACACGGCGCCGCCCGCTCAGGTGTCCGCGGCGGCGTCGGCGGGGCCGGGGTGGCCGCCGAAGACGCCGGCGGCGACCTCGCGGCGCACGTCGGCCAGCCAGTGGTGCTGCCGGTCGGCCTGGTCGATGAGCCGCTCGAACAGCGCCTTGTCGATGCGGGGGTCGGCCTCGGCGGCGGCGCGCAGCGTCTCGAAGCCGGCCCGCTTGGCCAGCACCGCGGTGGCTATGAACTCGAACTCGACCAGGTCCGACAGCGGCGACCGGGTCAGCAGGTGGCCGTTGAGCTTGGCGCGGGACAGCTTCTCGCCGAGCCAGACCGCGGCCTGCTTGTACTCGCGCACGGGCAGCCCGAGGGCCGCCATGGTGCCGCGCAGGGCCGACCGCTCCTCCCGCAGCTCGTCGAGCAGCTGCTCCAGCCGCGGCTCGTGGGGGGTGCCGCGCCAGCGGCCGAGCATGCGGCTGACGAGCTCGATGCCGCCGGTGGCCGAGGCGAGGTGGTCGTTCGTGTAGACGCCGAGCAGGTCGGCGTGGCGGATCCCGCCTGGTGCGGTCGGCTCGGACACGGGCTCTCCCGGGGACGCAGGTGCGGCTGGTGCGCCCATCCTTCCCCGGCGGTGATCACCGCGCGCGGCGGCGGTCCCAGCGGTGCGGGGCCTGGACGGCGGCGCTCAGCCAGCCGCCCGGGCGAGCAGCCGCGCGGCGGTCGGGCGCAGCTCGCGCTCCAGCTCCCACAGCCCCGCGGCCAGCCGCTGCCCCACCGCCTGCCGCGAGACGCCGAGGGCGGTGGCGGCGCCGGCCTGGGTGCGCCCGGCCCCGACCAGGTCCACCGCCTCCCACGCCTGCGGGCTGCGCCGCTGGACGACGACGGCCAGCGCGCTCAGCACCGCCTGGGCGTCGGCGGCGTCGGCCGGGACGGCGCCACGCACGGCCAGCCGGACGCTGCGCTGCCCGGCCGCGTCGACCGCCCGGCGGGCCCACAGGTACGCGGGCCCCGCGCCGGCGCGGGTGCCCTCGGGCAGCGGCATCTGCACGGACCCCGCCCCGACGCCGATCCTCCAGCCGCCCGCGCGCACCAGGCGCAGGACGACGTCCACGACGGCAGCGGGGTCGGCCAGCACCCCCTGGACCTCGTCCCCGGCCGTCCGTTCGAAGGGCAGCACCGTCGGGACGCCGTCCGCCAGCCGGCGCAGCACACCGGCCACCCGGTCCGGGCCGCGGCTGCCGGCCTGCTGGTCGACGGTCAGCACGTAGGGCACTGCGCCAGCCTGCGGGCTCGCCCGGCCCCGGGCAAGCCTCAGAGCTTGTCGACCACCTCCGGCGGGAAGCCGCCGGTGGCGATCGGCCCCCACCGCTCGATCGTGACGCGCAGCAGCGACTTGCCCTGCCGGGTCATCGCCGCCCGGTACTCGTCCCAGTCCGGGTGCTCGCCGCTGATGGCGCGGTAGTAGTCGACCAGCGGCTCCAGCGCCTCGGGCAGGTCGAGCACCTCGGCGCGGCCGTCGACCTGCACCCACGGGCCGTCGAAGTCCTCGGACAGCACGCACAGCGAGACGGCCGGGTCGCGCCGCGCGTTGGCCGCCTTGGCGCGCTGCGGGTACGTGGAGACCACGACCCGCCCCTCCTGGTCCAGGCCGCAGGTGACCGGGGACAGCTGCACGCCCCCGCCGCTGCGGCGGGTGAGGAGCACCGCCTTGTGGCGCGGGCGGAGGAAGTCCTCGAGGGCGGCACGGTCGACCCGGTCGGCGGTGGCGGTTCTCGGCATGGCCCGGACGGTACGACGGCCACGTCATGATCGTCCCGGCCCTCCCCGGGGTAGTGGCCTGCTGTGATCGACCGCATGAGGTCCCGACTGTCCGGCCGCCCGGACGCGGCGTCCGCCCCCGGCTCCGGGGAGGAGCCGACGGCGACGGCCCGGACGCCGAACTTCGCCGCGGTGCCCACCGCCGCGATGACCGCGAGCCCCGCCCCGAGCAGCGAGCGGGGGCCCCGGCTGCAGAAGGGCGTCCGGGCGGTCGCCATCGCCTCGGCGCAGCTGCTGCTCATCGCGGCCGGGGTGGTGGTGGTCGGCTGGGTCCTCGGCAAGCTGTGGCCGGTCCTGCTGCCGGTCATCCTCGGTCTGCTCTTCGCCACCGTGCTGTGGCCGCCCACCCGGGTGCTGCGCCGGTTCCGCTTGCCGCCGGCGCTGGCCGCGCTGGTGGTGCTGCTGGGCTTCCTCGCGGTCGTCGTGGGCTTGTTCTCCTGGATCGTCCCGCAGGTCGCCGACCAGACCGACGAACTGGCCGACGCGGCCACCGCCGGACTGCAGGACGTGCAGCAGTGGGTGACCGGCCCGCCGCTGAACCTCGGCGAGGACCAGATCGGCCAGGCGGTCGACCAGGTCATCAACAGCATCCAGGGCAACGCGCAGAACATCGCCGGCTACGCGCTGACCGGCGTCTCGGCCGTCGGCAGCGGCCTGCTCAACCTCGTGCTCGCCCTGGTGCTGGCGTTCTTCTTCATCAAGGACGGCCCGCGCTGGCTGCCCTGGCTGGCCGCCCAGACGGGCCCCAGGGTGGCCCCGCACGTGGCCGCGCTGTCCTACAAGACGTGGACCACGCTGTCGGAGTTCATCCGGCAGCAGGCCCTGGTCGGCTTCATCGACGCGCTCTTCATCGGCCTGGGCCTGTGGATCCTCGACGTCCCACTGGTGCTGCCGCTGGCGGTCCTGACCTTCTTCGGCGCGTTCATCCCCATCATCGGTGCGTTCGTCGCCGGCGCGTTCGCGGTGCTCATCGCCCTGGTCAGCAACGGCTGGCAGACCGCGTTGATCGTCCTGGTCATCGTGCTGGTGGTGCAGCAGGTCGAGGGCAACGTGCTGCAGCCGATCCTGCAGGGGCGCGGGCTCAACCTGCACGCGGCCGTGGTCATCCTGGCCGTCACCGCCGGCGGCAGCCTGTACGGCATCCTCGGCACCTTCCTGGGCGTCCCCGTGGCCGCGCTGATCGCCGTCGTCTACCGCTACATCCGCGACGAGCTCGACGGCCGGACGCCGGAGGTCGCCGACGACGGCACCCGGGTGCAGGTCACCGGCGACGAGACGGGGGCCACGGTCGTCCGGGAACGGGTCGCGACCCCGGCCGGCGGTGCCGCGGACGGCGGTTCGGGAGCCACCCCGGCCGGTGGCGAGGACCCCGCCCCACCGCGGGCCTGACCCTCCCGGGGGACCCGGGAATGCCGGCCGCACCCCCGGAGCTGATCCGGAGGAGACCGTGATCGACAGGAGGCACCACCGTGGCGCAGCGACCGGAGGAGCTCGTCGAGCTGCTCCCCGAGGCGGGGCCGTTCCTGGCCCGTGAGGCCGAGGTGAGCGGGGCCGGGGACCGCCGCGGGCTGGTGCTGGTGCACGACCTCGCCGGCGAGTTCGACGCGGCCTCGGCCAGCGCGCTGGCCGGTGCGCACCTGCTCCGCGCGTTGCCGCACCAGGTCGTCGCCCGGTTCGACGTCGACCGCCTGGTCGACTACCGCGCACACCGGCCGCGGATGACCTTCCACGGCGACCGCTACGAGTCCTTCGCCGCGCCGGAGCTGCTGCTGTACGCGCTGGAGGACGACGCCGGTGAGCCGTTCCTGCTGCTGCACGGCGCGGAGCCGGACTTCGCCTGGGAGCGCTTCGTGGTCGCGGTCGGCTGGCTGGTCGAGCGGCTGGGCGTCACCTCCGTGGTGTCGCTGCAGGCGATCCCGATGCCGGTGCCGCACACCCGGCCGGTGACCGTCACCGCGCACGCGACGCGGCGGGCGCTGATCGCGGAGTACCCGGTGTACTGGGGCGAGATGCGGATCCCCGGCAGCGTCCCCGCGCTGCTGGAGCTGCGGATGGGCGAGGCCGGCGTCGACGCGTACGGGGTGGCCGCGCACGTGCCGCACTACCTCGCCCAGGCGACCTTCCCGGCGGCCTCGCTGACGCTGCTGGAACACCTGTCGCGGCTGACCGGGCTGCACCTGCCGACCGAGGAGCTGCGGGAGGCCGCCGAGGCGCACCGCACGGAGGTCGACGAGCAGATCGCGCGGTCGCCGGAGAACACCGCCGTCGTCGCGGCGCTGGAGCAGCAGTTCGACCAGTTCACCGCCGCCCGGGAGGGCAGCGACCTGCTCGGCGAGGTCGGCGAGGTGCCCAGCGGCGAGGAGCTCGGGGCGGAGTTCGAGCGGTTCCTGGCCGAGCAGGACCGCAAGCGCCACCGGGACTGAGCCGGCCGGGCTCAGCCGACGACGTCGTCCCGGCGACGGGCCAGGCTGAACGCGACGGCCCCGAGCAGCCCGACGACGGCGAAGAGGTGGAAACCCCCGGGGAAGGCGTTACCGGTGGCGAACAGGGCGCCGGTGATGGTCGGCCCCACGATGGCCCCGACCCGGCCCGCGCCGGCGGACCAGCCCAGCGCCGTCGCGCGGACCTGCGGCGGGTGGTTGGCGCTGACGAACGCGTAGACCAGCACCTGGGCGCTGAAGACGAAGCACCCGGTCAGGAACACCATGGCGTAGATGCCGACGATCGGGAGCCTGATCGACAGCAGCGCCAGGAAGAGCGCGGCCCCGGTGAACCACACCACGCCCGCGGCCCGGGCGCCGATCCGGTCTGCGACGGCTCCCGCGACGAGCAGTCCGACGATGGCGCCGACGTTGAGCACGAGGAGGAAGGCCAGCGCGGCACCGAGCTCGTACTCGGCCTCCCGCATGATCGTGGGCAGCCAGTTGTTCAGGCCGTAGACGAGCAGCAGACCCATGAACGACGTGATGCCGATGACGACGGTGTTGCGCACGTAGACCGCGGTGAACAGCGTCCGGACGGTGGCGGCGGCACCCGCCGCACCGGCCTCCCCCGCGTGCTCGGCGACCGGCGCAGCCGGGGTCTCCAGCTCCAGGCCGTACCGCCGCGCGACCTCCTCGGCCTCGGCCCGCCGTCCGTGGGAGACGAGGTAGGACGCCGACTCGGGCAGGTGGCGCAGCATGAGCGGGATCAGGACCACCGCGGGCAGCGCGCCGATCACGAACATCCAGCGCCACCCGAGGCTCGGGATCACCACGATCGCCAGCGCGGCCGTCGTCACGGCTCCGACGTGGTAGCCCGTCATGATCGTCGTCGTCGCCCGACCGCTGCGGCCGGAGCGGCTGAACTCGTTGACCATGGCGATCGCCGTGGGGAGGCAGCCGCCGAGGCCGATCCCGGCGAGGAAGCGCAGCACGCCGAACACGAACTCGTTGGGCGCGAAGGCGCACGCGAGCGTGAGCAGCGAGAACGCCGCGACCGCCCCGATCAGCGCCTTGCGCCGGCCCACGAGGTCGGTCAGGGTCCCGACCGTCAGCGCGCCGATCATCATGCCGACGAGGCCGATGGTGATGACGAACGTCGTCCCGGCGCCGGACAGCGCCCACTCCTCCGGCGACTGGAGGGTCGGCACCACGGTGCCCACCACCACCAGGTCGAAGCCGTCGAGCAGGACGGCGATCCAGCACAGCGGGGCGACCGAGCCCGCCGCGCGGCTCGCCGCCGCCTGGCCGGTGCTCGTCGGCGTGCTGCCCATGTCTCCTCCTGGCGCGACGCTGATGGTCCCGGGCAGACGGTAGGTGAGCCACGCCACGCCGACCCAGCGCGCGCTCCCGGCCACTGGAAGCCGGTAGGCCGACAGACGGCACAGCGGGGGGGGGGGGGGGGGGGGGGGGGGGGGGGGGGGGGGGGGGGGGGGGGGGGGGGGGGGGGGGGGGGGGGGGGGGGGGGGGGGGGGGGGGGGGGGGGGGGGGGGGGGG